>NZ_FWWY01000002.1 GCF_900176145.1 Sulfobacillus thermosulfidooxidans DSM 9293
AACGGAAAGTGCGAAATGCTCATGAGTCTCCTCTGGTCTGAGGAGATTGATTTTGTTTCACTCTTTTATCGCAAGGCGAGATGCATTAAAGATGGCTTTTAAACTCTCTTTTCAACAATTGCACCGAATAGGCAATGGGCAGTTCGCTAGACATCCTCATTGTTTATTATAAAGGAGCTTTTGGCCAGTTCGCACCTCCACCATGGCTAGGTTATGTCATGGTATTTGGCTAATCTCAGGGGTCTACCACTCTTGTCCGCGTTCAGAAATCCCACTTAGTTCCACAATTTTAAAAAACGTCATATGCCTAAAGGTATTGCTCTGTTCTGTATTGAACTCTTGCGCGAAAGGAATTTACACAGCAGCTGTCCTTCTGATGACGAGTTGCAAAGGTGGAGAACAGGGCGAGTATTGAGAACTACTTCCTGAATTAACGATGTCTCAATTTTCGCGGTCCCTCATTAGCCACATCATCGGACCTAAAATCCCAGGCATTCGGTCGTTATATGAAGAACCGTTAGGGCAACTACGTAGTGTTCGCACGCCTTGAGGGTGGATCAATGGCGAAGTCTGCGACACAGCCGAAAAGGAATTTTTGGCTCTCGTGGCGAATTTTGGGATAACGGGCATCCGTTGTCGGTAAGGTATGTTGCTCACAGCAGGGAATCGTTGGTTTATCTCTTCTTAGCTTTGGCTGAACGGTATGAGACGACGAATGCCTAATCTGGAATGGGCTAGTGAACCGGTGGGTTCCGGTTGCCACCCGGCGCAAAATACGAAGCGTCTCATTGATTGGAGGACTACGATCTATGAATATTTTCGAAAAAAAACTTAGGCAAGGTCATAGCCCCTCGTTACCTATTCATCCTGTCGAGCTATTCCATTCACTGTTGCATCAAGAGGGCTATGAATATCTTAGGGGAGTCCAAGAGGAAGTTCTTACCCAGTGGCATGACAACCGCCACAAGCGCGACGTGGTGGGAAAGATGAATACCGGTGCGGAAAGACCCTTACCGGGCTATTGATGTTATACTCCAAACTCATTGAAGGTTATGGTCCAGCTTTGTATGTGTGTCCAGATAATCAACTTGTCGACCAAGTTATCGAACAGGCCCGTAACTATGGGATTCCGGCATGCGTTTTCGATGGGAGTGGAGGTTATCCATCTGAATTTCTGAACAAGCAGTCCGTGTTAGTCTGTAATTTTGACAAGCTTTTCAATGGTAAGTCTATCTTTGTGCGAGATAACATTCAACTAGGAGCTGTCCTCCTTGACGATGCTCATACCGGAGTCAGGCGGGTCCGTCAAAATGCAACTATTACGATACCTCGCAGTCATGCTTTGTTCCAGCGATTACTGTTGCTCTTTCAGAAGGATTTAGAGAACCAGGGCGCGGGTACGTTCGCCCGCATTTTCGACAATGATCCTTCGCCAAGAGCGTTGATGCGCGTTCCTTATTGGGCATGGGTGTCCAATCATGACCTTGTCGTTCGTATGATCAACGAGTATCGTACAGACGATGCCATTGATTTTGCGTGGCAATTGCTCGCAGATGATTTACTACAGTGTGACTGTTTTATCTCATCCCAGGGTCTCGAAATATCTCCTATGCATGTCCCCTATCACCTGAATCCTCCGTTTCATGAGGCAAAGCACCGATTTGTGTTGTCTGCGACGTTTGAGGATAACTCGGACTTACTAAGAGACTTGGGGATAAGCAGCGATAGCGCTCTCAATGCATTGGTACCCAAGGACCGGAAGGACATTGGCGAACGGCTGATTTTAGCCCCAAGTCGCTTTGACCTTTCGCTCGACGACGAGGCCGTAAGAAAGCTGTTAGCAGATTACACCCACTCACACCTGGTCAACACGGTTGTCCTTGTGCCTTCCCACTTTCAAGCGGACAAATGGCGCAACTTGGGTGCTACGATTGTTGATAGAAATAATATCTCTGATGCTCTCGTTACGTTGAAGCAGGTCAAAGGTAATTTGATGGTATTCGTAAACCGGTATGATGGGGTAGACTTGCCGGGCGACATGTGCCGAATTTTAGTTCTGGATGGTCAGCCTTCTGATCATTCTCTTAGGGACCGGTATTTAAATTCAGTTCTAACAGATTCTTCGGCCGTTAACGCCAAACTCGCTCAAACAATAGAACAAGGGCTAGGGCGCGCCGTCCGGTCGGGGAGTGACTATTCCGTGGTTTTTCTTCTTGGCGCTGAATTGGTTCGATTCCTGAGCGTGCAGAGTAACTATCAATACTTCGCCCCGGTGACGGCTGCACAACTCTCGCTGGGGCTGCAACTACTCGATGGGGAAGACCGGTCAAATCCTAGTGACACCATTGTTAATATAGTGGGATACTGTCTTGCGCGAGATGTGAATTGGAGACAATATCATCATAACATTATTACGAGTGTAAGCCAAAATGTGAGCACTCATAGGACGCTATCCCTAGATACCGCGAGAGCCGAAGCCGAAGCGATTCGCCTATATAGGCAACGCAATTACCAAGCAGCCAGTCAACGCATCTTAACGCTCATTGAAGAAAGAAAAAGTGAGTTGTCGCAGCGCGAATTGGGCTGGTATTTCCAACTCGCGGCGCAACTATTGTTTCCAGGTAATCGAGTGCGTTCAAACGATCTGCAAGCAAAAGCAGCACAAACTACCACAGGATTGTTTCATCCCCTTTGGGACCGGTCTATAACCGGGTTACTCCTTCAGGCCGTCAAAGTGCCATAATACGTCGACAAATAGCGGAATTTGAGCGGCCTCAGGACATATTAATACATTTAGAGAGTATTTTAAGCCACCTCCATTATAACCCTGATATTCCAGCGGAGCGCTTTGAATCTAATCTCGCCAATGTCGGTCGTTTTCTGGGGTTCGGCGCTCAGGAACCGGAGCGCGACCTCGGCACGGGCCCAGATGTACTCTGGTGCATGGCTGATGGGCATTATCTCATATTGGAAGCTAAATCACGGGCTATGCATGATAAGATTTCCAAGGCAAATCTGGCACAGCTGTATCATTCGGAGAAATGGTTTCAAGAGCATTACGGGGCCGACCAAGAATACACTTTAGTTACGCTTCAACCTCCGAGTACCAAGGAGGAAGATGTGACGGTAAGCGAAAAAGTACGGGTTATAGATCAGCAAGCATTGGAAGATTTGCGGGCGAATCTCCGTGGTTTAGTACGAGCCCTGGGGACTACACCACCGCATGCACATACGGAACAAGAAATACAGCAGTTGCTTAATTCACACTATCTATCGTCAAAGCAGTTTCGGGAAAGATATTTGAAACGCATTCAATAATGGCCCAAACCATTTTACTAAATTAGATCTTATTGTCAGGACAGATTTTATCCTCAAAGTGTGAGATGGACGTCCTTCCTTTTGGTCTTCTTGGGGGACTTTATCCCCCCGTTTGGCGTGGGCCGTTTGTTGGCCCGTCGGCAAACGGGGGGCCAGCCCAAAGGGTTGTTTGTGGGGTCTCACGCGAATCCCAGGAAACCTCTCCGAGGGTTTTCTTCCCGTCAATCGGGGTCCGGTGCCGGCAGGGGCGAATACCAGGCGGCGGGGGGTGTATAGCCCAAGGCCTGGTGAAGCCGTTGATAGTTATAGAATGTGAAGTATCGGCTCAGGCCGGACCATGTTTCCCACGGTGAGCGGTCATCGTGCAGATCCACGTCGTCGTATTTTGCGCTGCGTCATAGCCATTCTGTCAACATGTTGTTCCATGCTCGCCCTTTACGGTCTAAGCGCATCTGAACCTTCTTGGCCAACAACAAGGCCGTGTATTGGGGATTGGTCAAAGGGCTGCCGTGATCGTGATTCCCAATGGTCTGAGTAGCGATGAACAACGCCCGCTCCGCGGCCGTGAGCACAAAGGGCAGTTCCAAGGTTTCGGAGAGTTCCCACGCCACCACAAACCCACCAAATAAAGCCAACCATGCACCAATCGGATATACGTGACGTCAATTCCCCACACGTAATTGGGGTACGCCGACGTGATGCCTTTCAATCAATACGGATACACCGGGTGCTGCGGATGGCGGGTACTCGTCTGGGAACCCGGTGCGAGCCCCCAAATGCCCATCTCCCGCATGGTGCGCTGCACGCGCTTACGGTTCACGGTGTAACCTTCCTGGTTCCACTGAGCCGTCATCCGTCGGGATCCGTAAAAGGGCCGATCGGTATCAATGTCATTGATTCGATGCTTGAGGGCGATCTCGTCGGCATCCGGCCCGACGGGCCGGTCATAGAGGCTGGAGCGGTTGAGGCTCAACCAGTGGGCTTGGATCGTTAACGCTGTCAGCTGTTGTTGGAGCGCTTGGGACTCGGTTAAACAACTGCGGAAAGTTCTCAAGCGCCTGGCGCTTCCAGCCCGGAATCTGTGTAGATGGAAATGACATGAAGTATCCCATTTCGTAGCAACGTCGAGTCATAATGTCCCACAATACGTCTGAAACGAGGAGGGACTCTTGGCTCTACTGGGGGGCCTAGCGGTGTCGTCTCGAAACGGACAGGGTACAGACGATAAAATGCTCACCATGTCGTAAAGCTAGAGGGCCCTATCTGGGATTCATAGAGGCGTTTTCCTTCTAACAGAATATCGTGCTGTTCAGAAGAAACGCTGTCCAAATTCACGAAGCCTCCGTAGGTTTTTTGGTATGTCATAATGGCGTCTCCAAATTCTCAGTGCTATCACTGTGGGTGCCCTAATATGTGCGGCGCACATGGCTTTATTTCCAGAGCATGAGCCAAGGGGCAGCAACGCCTTTTTCGATAATGAATATAAGTTAAGGACCAGGAGATAGTCCTGGTCCTTATGGCGTATAAAGAGCTATGCTCTACAGCGCAATTACCTGCCATTGGCAGACCCGGCCTCTTCCGATAAAGACCCAACCCTTATTAATCCCCAGAGTTGGTGCTAATTGTTGATACGCCAGCAACGTCCGGCACTGCACGGGCGGGATGGTGCAATATTTGGGTCATTGGGCACCACCTCCTTAAGCCAAGATTAACACAATACTCCGCGGAACTTCTAGTTGCGGTTAAATCATATTGAATCAGGCACGCGTTCGGTCTTCTTCACAAAAAACGCGTCCACAAAAGTCGATCTTTCACGAAATGAAAGTGACGTTCCACAGGCACTTATTTTTTGTATTCGGCAAGCAATGCGGCGGCCGACAGGTAGTCGGCGGGGGCGGTGGTGATGAGGACAAATGTACTGCACCGTTCTAATTAGCATTGGTGTCGGATCCCAATCGATGGCACTAAAGGCTATCTCGACATGCCAGGTCATCACGCTGTCATCCAGAGTAGTGCTTTTGCCCGGCCGACCCGGCCGCGTTTATCGAGTCTGCGAGCGGATTGTCTCGGTGATATGATTGTTGGCGCTAATGCTATTTGTCATCGGATCGACTAAAATAGCGGTCATATTAATATCCGGGGTCCGACTCACTCCGTTCGCATGATTACGACGAACCACTGGATCTCATCGAACCCTTTCTTCCATCGATCGGTGACCGGTGACTGCTTACCTTCGTGTACGAATGTATCGTCGTGAGATATTCACGTTATCCACACCCTTGACATGAGGGCTGAAACCAGCTCCCTTTTTCCCCCGGCCGGGGAAAAAGGGAGGATCAAGGCCGAGAATCCACGACGTCTTACAATATGAGGGGCCATAGGTAAAATGAAACTTACGAAGTTTCGCCACGCATGCGTTCGACTGGAAAAAGATGCCCAGAGCCTCGTGATTGACCCGCGCGCGATGACGCCGGAGCAAAACATCTTGGACGTTGCCACAGCCGTTCTCATCACCCACGAGCACTTCGATCACCTCGAGGCAGACCGTCTCATCACCGCCACCGCCCAGGATCCGCAACTGACGATCTACACCTGTTCCGGAGTGGCCCGGCACGTGGCAATTACGTGGTCGATTCCAACGCGTGTCATCAGAAGAATACCTTCCTTTCTAGTGTGCAGTATACCGCTTCAGAATTTTCCTGAGAGTCGAAGCGAGGCGAAGAGATGCTGTCGGATTATCAGGCTCAGGCCACTGCAACCGCCGACGTAGACCGAGGGACCTAGGGATCGGAGGTAGCTGGTATGTTCTTCTATGCGCAATTACAGCAAAACAGAGGCCTACGAGACATATACCGCACATAGTGTTTGTGAGAACCTATCCCTGCTACCAAGGAATGGCCAGGGTTCAAAGCCTATAGGAAGGGGATCGTCAGAGCATGAACAAAGCGGAACTCGTACGGCGGATTTCGCATGACGTGGGCATTGTGCAGGAAGATATGCGTCCGATTCTGAATTGCCTCATCAACATCATGGGGCAGACGCTGGTGCGGGGCGAACCCATTCAGTAGGTCAGCTTAGGTACCTTTGGCGGCCAACAGATCGCGACAAGGGTCGTCAAGCACCCCCAAACGGGGAAACTCATCCGCATTCCTGCCCGGTGTTTCGGCGGGATAAATTTTTGCGGGATTTTACAACAGCGGGCCTATGTTTCGGTGACGCCTATTGGCTAAGCATCCAAAGCCCCCTGACTGAAAGCCTGAACAAGTGGGTCATCGACGGCAATCCATTCTCTGTCATATGTTGCGACGATGAGTCCCAGATGTTGCGCGATACGTTGACAGTCCGTCGCAGAATAGTGGTGATAGGTGCGTAAATGGTGAAGCCAGTGATCTAGAACATGTCCCATAGCGGGGTGATGCGGATTGGGTATCATGGTGTGAAGCCTCCTAAGCAGTTGTCGTTAGGGTTTATTCTAGTTGAGGTGTCTTACATAGACCATGGTCTAAATGTGTAACAGACAATAGAGGAGATATTTTCATCTGAGAGGACTTTGAAGAATGTGCGTCGAACCTCCGAAACCTATAGTGGTCCCCAAAAACTAGACAATTTTGGAGGCCGTCAAGTGTTACACTGGACATATGATGGCGAAACAAAAACGGCATTCTGCCACCTTCAAAAGCCAAGTGGTGCTCGAAATGCTCAAGGAAGAAAAAACCGTCAGCCAGATTGCCGCCGAATACGGCATTCATCCCAGTCAACTGCATCGCTGGAAGCGCCAGGCGCTCGAGAACTTTCCGCAGTTATTTACCGAGTCCCAAGCGCTCCAACAACAGGCCCAAGCCCACCAACAACAGCTGACCGAGCTTTATGCGGAAATCGGCAAACTGACCACACAAGTCGAGTGGCTCAAAAAAAAATCTGGCCTCGACCCTGACCCGCGATGAACGGATGACCTTGTTGGATCGGGGAGCGGATACGCTCCCGTTGACGACGCAAGCCGCGTTGTTAAGCCTCAACCGCTCGAGCCTCTATTACCGGCCCGTCGGGCCGGATGCCGAGGAGATCGCTCTGAAGCATCGCATCGATGAAATTTACATCGATCGACCGTTTTACGGGTCCCGGCGGATGACGGCTCAGTTGAACCACGAGGGTTACGCCGTAAACCGCAAACGCGTGCAGCGCACCATGCGGGAGATGGGGATCTGGGGGCTCGCTCCGGGGCCCCAGACCAGCACCCGCCATCCCCAGCACCCGGTGTATCCGTATTTATTGAAAGGCGTCACGCCGGCGTACCCCAATCATGTGTGGGGGATTGACGTGACCTATATCCGGATGGTGCATGGTTGGCTATACCTGGTGGCCATTATGGATTGGTATTCACGGTTTGTCGTGGCGTGGGAACTCTCCGAAACCTTGGAACTGCCCTTTGTGCTCACGGCCGCGGAGCGGGCGTTGTCCATCGCCAGCCCCACCATTTGGAATCACGACCAAGGGAGTCATTTTACCAGCCCCCAATACACGGCCTTGTTGTTGGCCAAGGAGGTGCAAATCAGCATGGACAGTAAGGGGCGGGCGTTGGACAATGTATTGACGGAACGGCTGTGGCGCAGTGTGAAGTATGAAGAGGTGTATCTACACGATTACCGTTCACCCCGGGAAGCCCGATCGGGCTTGAGCCGATACTTTACGTTCTATAACTATCACCGGCTGCATCAATCCTTGGGCTACACGCCACCCGCGGCCTGGTATTCGCCCCTCCCGTCCCTCGACCGGGAGTGATGTTGCCCGGGATTGAATCCCCCACAGACAGCCCTACGGGCTGGGCCTCCTGTTTGTCGACGGGCCGACAACGGCCCTCGCCAAACAGGAGGGTAATGGTTCCGATGAAGACCCAAAGGAAGGAGGCCAGTCTCACACTTTGGGGGTCAAAAATCTGTCTTGACAATGGGGTCCACCTTAACCTTTACAAGGCGTTCTATTCTCCGATTGAAACGACATTGCAAATGCTAACAACAATTTACACTCTCTTAGATAACTTAAGAGCCACTAGTACGCTATTCTTCATGACACTGTCGTCGGCATCGGTCAGGGAAAACGGTTCGTTCGGGATTAGTGGGAGTTTTCGCGCTATGTCGGCGCGTTTTCTATTCTGCGAATGTTTTCATTGACTAGAAACGATGTGAGGTAATCCGTAACTACGTGTTCGCATGCTGGACTCCAGCTCTAGAACTAGCTTAATTCCGTTTTCAAAATTGGAGATTTTTGCTAAATTGAAAATGGTCAGGCAGACCAATTTGTGTGGCTCCCCGATCGTGATTAAGTGTCACGAGACATGGCTGTTTTCGTTTCGCCCGCTTGACACCGAATTATAGACAATATGCGTAAACTAATGCCATGCTACTTAGGGTTAATGATGTTCGATTCGGGGTATGTCACTTCCTGCATTAAAAAATAATTTTAGAGTCCGCTCCGTGGTTAAATGGAATATTAGCATTGAGCGAGGCATTGCCTAGTTTCTTAAGAAGATTCTATGCGACTGTGAGACGTTCCAAACGGTTATGACAATGTTGAAAACCGTGTTTAAGGGATTATAGGAGATGTTAATTCGTGACTCGTCAGAAAAGGCAGTTGATAGTCCAATATCTGGGCAGTCGGGGGGTTACTTTGCCTTGCTTGCAAGCCGTTGTGACGATCCTTGCCAGCCCTTACCGCTGTCGAAACGCTACCGTAATTTTTGAGAAGAGAGCCCCAGGCCAAACCCATTCAGCAGTTTGTTTCGCGGTATGGGACTGGCTTGACCACCCGGTGACAATTATTCCTGACGGATTCGGAACCCATGGAGGAACTGGGGGATGGGGACTTGCCGTCGCCCTAGAGTTGTTTAAATTTAGTAAGGTGCCTCTCGCTGAATATTGGGCCTCCAATATCCAGTTCGAACGGGTGGCAAGTGGGTTTCCTACCGTCAAGGACATTAATGATATCCAACGAGATTCTAACTGGGCACCGAGTTGGCCAATGTATATGCGTGACTTTGAGGAACGTTTGTGGATAGAAGCCTTAAATGGTGATGGGGTTTCATTTCCCTATGGTCTTATTCTCCCGGAACTGTTAAGTGACGTCAGGGGTTTTCGGGATGACCCCGAAACATGCGTGTTAAAAGCGATCAAGCGACTGGAAACAGCCATTCGCAAGATGGGAGAATATAGTGCGGATCTTGTTGGCGACAATCTAATCAGTCAGGCTATGGGAGAAAAAGGAGTCTTGCAGCCGAAGGGCGAAGTAAAGAACGAGATTCAGTCGTGGTTGTTACTGTATCGCGGACTCATTGGAGCGATTCGAAATCCTCTGAGTCATCGGCATGTAGATATGAACTTTGAATTCGCAATGGAACAGATCATCTTTGTAGATTTATTACTTCGTAAACTTAAATCGGATTATCCTTTGCAGTATGAACAGTGGCAGCAATCCTTGAAGGCCCCGAATAAGGTGGAGTGGACGGATGGCAATCACGAAGAACAGGATGACGCCGGTGTCTAGAAGAATCCTGTAATAAATTGTTAGGCACGTTTTTTGATTAAAAAAAGATCCCTCTCATAGATTTGGAATACTGACACAACAACTGAATTCAAGGGGCACAGTTAAATGGCTACGTACAGTGTAAAGCAGGGTGGCCTGGAAAATCATGTGCTGGAGGTCGGCGGTATCGATGTGGCGAAGGTAGCATTACATTCAGTGGCTCGATAAGAGCAGGTCGTCGATCGCGAACCCTTTCGATTTGCTAACATTTGTACAGGATTTCAGGGTATGGAAGCAGCGTTTATCGCATTGGGGCATCGACAGGCCATAGTTAGGGGGCCATTGGCTCTGCACGCAAGGCGTAGAGGCCATGTTTGTGTAGCCAGTTCGGATCTCTGGACTCAAAGAGGTGGATGATAATACCCCGACCAAGCCCCATGCCAGGGACGCCGGAATGCTGACGTGACTGGCAACATAGGCAACACCATCAGGACGTTATGCGGTGATGAGTGCAGAGCGACAACTGAATCCATCAGTACATTTCGGAATTTCTGACGGTGTTCGAGGCATGGAATTAGTGGCCCACGCGGTGCCTCAACCAAACCGAAAACTCTAGGAATTTATTCCAACTAATCGTTATCATGCGAAATAACGTGAGACAAGGTTCGTTGTCTAGTTATTGGGGATTCAACCGCATAAAACGGCCGGTAAATCTTTTCGAAGTAGAGTCCGATATTGTGTGTGGGTATGATGGGAATCAAGCCCCGACACGCGGAGCAGGAATCGGCGGGCCATCTGTCGAACTGCTCGGTATTTCGTGGGCGAGCCGTGCGATGTCGCCGGGCGGAACGACTCGGTATTTTACCTGGGTCTGCACGCGATGCAGCGGTTCGCTTAGTGTGTGTGAGTGAGTTCCGCCCCGCGCACCGCCCCCATGAGCCGGTTCGGCCGGAGACTCGGATACGTGAATGCCCACAGGCACGGAATCATCCAGACATCACCAGCCACAAGACCATGGGAAAGGGAGGATAGGCGCCATGACGCGGTTCATGGGATGGGATCTGCATAAGAATTATATTCATGGCTATGTGTTTCAACCCGGCCAAAAAGGCACGCATTTCCGGTTTCTCAACACTCCCGACGAGTGGGCCCGGTTTGTCGCGACGCAACTCACGCCGGAGACCGCCGTCGCCATCGAAGCCACCGGAAATGCGTTCACAATCTATGATCGCTTGGTGGACTACGTCCGTCAAGGGGTGGTTATTCATCCGGCCGGGCTGAAGGGCCTCGGCGGCGGGCAATCCGGGCGTTGATTACCCAAGTCCGCGCTTGCCAGCAGCAGGAGACCGCGTGGCGGAACCGGGCGCGGAATCTGTTGATCCGTGCGGGCTATGCGGTCCCGCGGACGGTGGCCTTGCGGGAGTGGTTCGCCGCCCAGGGGGCGGAACTCGACGAGACGCTGCAAATCGTTTTCACCAGTGCGCTGACGATGGCCGAGCAGGCGCAGCAGGAAGGGGATCGCTTGCGGGGCGAGATTCTCCGGCGCTTGGCGGGGTACCCCGAGATGGCATGGCTCTGGAGCGTGCCTGGCCTTGGGGCCTGGACGGCTGCCGTGGTGTGGGCCTGGCTGGGCGATCCTCAGCGGTTTCGGTCGGCCCGCCAAGTCGGGCGGTATGCCGGATTGGATCCCAGCGTCCATCAATCCGGCGAAGCCGATTGGCGCGGACATATCAGTCATCAAGGGCCGGCAATTCTGCGGCAAGTGCTGGTTGAAGCGGCTTGGTGGGCGATTCGGGCGAAGGACACTCCCCTGCGAACATTTTATGCCCGCGTCGTCCCCCGACTCGGCAAACGGCGAGCCATTGTGGCGGTAGCGCGCAAGCTTCTCCTGGCCGCCTGGCGCGTGTGGCACGAGCAACGGCTGGCCCACGAAGTCGACTGGCGGCGGTATCAGAAAAAACTCAGTGCCATTCGCGCTATCCTGCGCACCGTGCCGTCATATCCGTTGACCGACCGATGGCAGATTCTGACCGGTGCAGAAGGTTCTGCTCCGGACCGCGCGGCGACGGAGGCGCGGGGACAACCCGTTTTGTCGACGATTCCGCCCCCCAAATTTGGACATTTGCGATCTCTTTCACGCGGATACGCATTGGGACATCCTATCAGCCCTACGGGCTGGGACTGGGGGACAGGGGCCCGGGCGTCACTGCGCCCCTGTCCCCCCGTGCAAAAGTCGCTAGCTTTTCTACACTGTGACGGGCATCCCGGTCGCTTGCCCTCCCGCGACGCGTTGTCGCATCGTCGCCGGGGACCAAAATTCTCAGCTCCCATGCAGCCGATCTGGTTATAAAAGGCAATCCATCGCGTTATGGCCGCATAGGCCTCGCCATATGTGGCCAATGCTTGAGTGAGACACTCGCGCTCCCACGGAGCATGCCACGACTCATAAAGGCGTTTTTATTCGGCGTGGCCACCGGAATGCGTTCATGTTCCAGACCATAGGCGGCACAAGCCGTTTCGAATGCCTCGGCGATCAACGGGGGGCCATTGTCCGTCCGTAGAACGGGAGGCGTTTGCCATTCCGATTGACGGGGGAGCACCGCGTGTTTTAGAGTTCGCACAACATCCGTCGCCTGACAATGGAGTCCCATGTGGTCAGCAATAATCATGCGGTCACACACATCGATAATGGCTTGGCGAGACAAAAACCGATCCTCACCCGCGATAGACACAGAGGTCATGTCCGTTTGCCAGAGCTGGTTGGGAGCCGTGATGATGCGGTTCCGCGCCAGCCGGCGCGGATGCCGGATGCGGCGTTTTCGCTGAGGCCATAATCAGGGTCCCTGTCGAAGGAGGCGATACACCTTTTTGACACGAATCTGTAGATGATCGCGTCGTCGCAAGACCCCTGGGATTTTGTGATACCCATAAGCCGCATTCTCCGTCGTCAGAATATCGGTCATCCCGTCCATCATCGGGCCATCGGCGATTTTCTGGCCATTTTGTGTGACGCGGTATCCTCGCGGAGGTCGACCCGGCGCCTGATGGCGCCGATCCGGTTCAGCATGGCGTTGGCGATGACGCCACGCATAACAGGGGGCCCGTGAAAGGCGAATCGTCGCACACCATCGGCGAAGGGACACCGGGGGAGCGCGGTGATGCCCCTCCATCACGTGTTCACACCATGCTGTCACGGACGGATCCCCTTTTTTTGCAGCCGATCGTGAAGCATGGCCATCGGCCGATCTTTTTCCCCGAGTCATGTCTTTAATCGTTCATTTTCGTCTACCAGACTCATGAGATCGGGGGGATGGTGGGCCGCCTTCACCGCCTCACGCACCCCACGACGCACCATGGATGGACTCAGCTGATGACGACGAGCGACTAAGGTCGCATTTTGCGTGTCTTGAGCTTCTTGAACAATCTGTTGCTTGAATTCCGGTGAATCGGTGTGATGCATCGTGCACACTCTCTCCTCTGAACTGATCATGATCCTACCAGGAGAGATCGCGATTGTCTCGTCTTCTTAAGGGGCTTAAAAGGCATCGGCACGCTCCCCGATTTTGCCGAGGGGAACCCAGGCGTTGGCCGCCAAGGCGGCCGTTTTCGCCTCTTGCGCCGCCCGAAAGGTATCCGGACAACGCGAGAGAAAGCGGAGCGAACGGTCAGCCATCGCCTTTAAGTTGGGGCCCGTGACGAGAGCGGAATCGGCCACATAGACGAGTTGTTGCAGTTGCTGGGGCGAAAAGTCATCGTCTAAGGCCGCAATCATCTCGGCATTGAGGGTTTTATCACTGAGATTCCCGTCTTGCACCGTGCCCACCACGGGAATGCCTTCCCGCGTCCCCAACAGCGTCAGAAGAATTTGACGAAGATCGGGACGATGATCCTTGGAATGGCCATAGGTGGGATGCACTCCGCTTGCCGAGTCAGGGTCCGGATACGTGCCATAGACCGAGCGAGTCGTACGATCCCCGTGGACAAACACCGGATTATCGGGCGTCCACACGTGGTCGTGCAAGAGTGCTCGCGTGGCGACGGCACTGAAAACGGTGGCACCGCCGGCAGCGGCGACTTTGTCCAAAGCGCGTCCGAGCGCATCATCGGTAAAATCGGCCGCGGTGCGGCCGGATCCCAATAACAAGGGCACATCGGTCAACTGAAACTGCGCGTGAACGCGATACAGCGGTTGACGAGCGGTGAGCAAATTGACGATGAGCGCGAAAATCCGTTCACCGGGCGACAGATGGCAACGCTGCGCATCCCACGCAACGGTCTGATTCACGGTCTCGACCAATCCGATTTCCTCACAGAGGGCCCGGATGACCGGTCCGGCGCCCACAACGAGGGGTGTAGGCATGGGTGTGTTCATAAGAGATGACTTCGCCAGGCAAGGCACCATCTCCTTTGCGATCAGCCCCCAAAAAATAATTTTTTTGTTCTCACCACGTGCGGAAGGTAAGTCATACGGAAATGATTCGCCATTTCCATTCCGTTTCCCTTTGCGGAATATTCCGAATATTAGACATCAAAAAATTCATTCCCCAAGAGATTCACGTGCGGAAAACCTGCTTTCAAGTGGTCCATTCAAAAGGGAAACCAACCATCGTATTTAGAAAGGGGATATTGAACATCGTATTGAGACAATTGAAAAGAGAAAAAAAGAGTAAGAACAAGTCCTGTTATACGGAAATTTCACGACTCTTATTGTCCCGCACTCCATTCCCGGCCATGCAAGTTTTTGAACCAAGAAGGGTTGCGTGGCGTGGATGCGCTGGTGGGTTAGCCGCATCTGAGGCCCCATTGGCTTGACAGTTATTGCATGTTATTCTGACTATACATAAAAATGAAGGAATGATGCTCATGTTGCGAATAGGGGTAGTCGGCACAGGAAATGTCGGCGCCAATCACCACATACCAGCGTACAAGTCCATGGGACATAAAGTAACGGTCGTTGCAGTCGCTGATGTGGTAGAAGAACAGGCCCGTCGTTGCGCTGAACGTTTTTCCATACCCCATTATTTCACTGATTATGACGAAATGTTGCGAACTATCGACTTGGATGCGGTGAGCGTTTGCGTGCCAAACGCATTGCACTCCGAAATCGTTATTGCGGCTATCGAGAAAGGCTGTCACGTCCTTTGTGAAAAGCCGCCAGCGGTTACCAGCCAACAAGCCGAGGCAATGCGAAACGTCTCTCAAACTAATAGTAAAATTTTAACATACGGATTTCACTACCGCTTCAAACCGGAAGTGAGGTTGGTAACACACTTCGCAGAGCGCTTAGGAGAGATATACGCTATCAATGTCAACGCAACCAGAAGACGTGGCATTCCGGGGTGGGGACAGTATGGTAATCGAGACCTCCAAGGTGGAGGTGCCCTAATGGATTTCGGGGTGCATTCATTGGACAGTGCCCTCTTCATCATGGGATATCCGCAACCCGATGTTGTTTTCGCTTGTTCTTATCGTAAGTTCGGTAATAAACCCGGATGGGGCTTCATGGGATCGTGGGACTGGGGGAACTTCAATGTGGAAGATATGTTACGGGGAATAGTTCGGTTTAAAAATGGAGCAAGTTTATTGTTTCAGACAGCTTTCTCTGCGAACGTAGGGGAGAACCAAACAGTCAAGATTTCGCTTATGGGAACCGAGGGAGGCGCAGAGGTATTTCCCCCCACAATTTTTGGTGAAGAGTATGGAGCGTTAACAAACATGGCCGTAATCACCCCGCCGACCGACAATCCGCGCAGAGAATTGATAGATGCCTTTGTCGACTCCTGTATTACGGAGCAGGTGAATAAATGGTTGCCCACTCCTCAGCAGGGTTACGAATTGCAAAGCCTGCTTGAGGCTATTTATAAGAGTGCTGATTCTGGTGAGCCAATAACAGTTCACTGAAATACGAAGGGAAAGAGTGCATGAATAACATTTTGCTGTTTAGTAGAAAGAAGGCGAAAGCACGCCTTTTGTGTTTTCCTCATGCCGGGGCTGGGGCAATATCCATAAAGCCGTTGGCTGACAACCTTCCAGATTGGATCGAAGTAGCAAGTATCAGATTACCTGGAAGAGAAAGTCGTTTCAATGAACCACTCCTGACGAGGTTTAGTGAGTTCAGGGACGATGCGTTATCTAGCATTCTCGAACTCCAAACCGATAAGACTCCGCTATTTTTGTTGGGTCAGTGTTCAGGCGCAACCTTAGCCTATGGAGTCGCTAAGTCTTTGGTTGCTTTACCAGGCACTGCCGTACTAGGGTTGATAGTTGTATCCAGCTCAAATCCAACGTTTCTCCGGCATCAAATGAGTGGGGTAAACTTGCGAGATTTGGCAGAAGAAGCAATGAATACAGGTATCCCCAAGGAGATACTGGATGTTACAGAATTTTCAAACATTATTTTAGAACAAATGGAAGCCGATTATCGATTGGTTTTCAATACGGTTTCTGAAGTGAGTTCGAACCCGGCTCCATTTCCTATCTTAGAATTCAGAGCTGTTGACGATAGACTCGAGAGTCCATCAAGGTGGGAAGGATTTTCCACCAATTGGGAGACCGCGGTTATTCCAGGAAAGCATCTTTTAATCCAAGAGAATCCACGAGACTTGGCAACTCTGACGCTAAGATTTATCGAACGCCTAAGTGATCCACAAACGAATATATGACGGTCTTTTCAAAATTTGGCCGACCTGTCTGCAGTACTCGGCGTAGGGACGAGAGAAAGCACAACTGATACTTGAGCGTGTTCTGTAGGGTAGCGGCAACGGAATTTGGCGAGGTGGTAAATTAAGATGAGGTTTATATTGCTAATGGTTGCCCGCGTGTTTAAGGACGTCGCGGATGGGTTTTTCCATATCGCGGCTGTGTGGCTTGTGGTTTCAAGGCACGGGAGCGGCGGCGGAACGGCTCTTTTCGCCTTTTGCGAATTGATTCCAGCTGTGGTCTTCGGTGCGATATCAGGTCCTTTTCTTGAGCGCCACCTTAAGGTTTGGTGGTCGGGTGGGTATCTAGTACGCGCTGCTTCGATTTTGACCCTGGTTCTATTTTCTCTTACGGGTCAATTAGTGTTGGTGGCAGTTTATATAGTTACCGCCGTTCAATCCTGCTTAAACTCAACCGATGAACCAATCGTTGTGGCGGTGATTCCTAGATTGGATGATCGACACCTGCAGAGCGCATACGCTCAGGTGCAATCAGTAGACAACGTAGTCACTATAGCTGGGCTGGCGGGTGCTGGATTTATAGTTGCAACGGTTTCTCCAGCTTTCACTTTAGAGTTGTCCGCAGCAATGTTTTTGGTGGCAGCAGCACTTGCAAGTTGGATCTCCACTGGCATTTCGACCTCGCATGAAGGTAGAATAGTTGTATCACGGAGTGTTCGGGGTACCATTCGAAGTTACGTGAGTGATATCTTTAAGGGATTCAGGATAGTCAATGAAGTGCCCCGCATTCGCGTCATCGCCATCGGATCATCGATCATAAACCTTGGTCTGGCACCATTCATTGCCCTTCTTCCTATTTTTGTTCGTTACCAGCTTCACGGTTCCGCCATGCAACTATCTATCCTTGAGGGAGCGACGGCGCTCGGTTCACTGGCCATGGGGATACTGCTTTCCCGCGCACAATTTGATCAGATGCGGTTATTTCTTTTTGGAAGTCTAGCCAGCGGTGTTGCCATGAGCCTGTTCGGCATCCAACGTAACACATGGCTGGCAGGTGTTTTGTTGATGATTCTTGGTGTAGCTCAAATCGCAATCAACGTCCCCGAAGTTAATGTGGTGCAAACCAAGCTTCCAGAAATTCAGCATGCACAGGTTTTCGCGGCCCTGTCTTCGCAGAGTCTAGCTCTACTCCCCGTGGGTCTAGCGGTTAGCGGTGTGTTTGCCACAAAAACGAACACAGGATATGAAATCACGTTTGGTGGCGGGCTGATCATGGCGTTGGCCTTGTGGCTTGGTGTTCGACGCATCTCGTTCAGGAGTAGTGGTACGCTACGTGATTCGGAAGACGATTATAGTGGTTAATTTCTGCGTAAGGAGGGCCGGAGGTGTCTTGCTCTCTTTTCGGTACAGCCAGTGGCAATTCACCCATGGATCAAGTCGAAAAAGTCCACACGTGCCCCCTCTAGAAGTAGGGGTTTTCCCTATATAGTGGCTGATGCGCAGGATTTCGCCACCGAAGATCGGAACGAAATGCGGGTCTGTCAAGTCAGAGATAACCGGGATCGCCAAGAGCGTAGGAGAAAACCAGAGTCATGGTACCCACGACTTTTCAGTCTCCTGGAACGGTCCAAGGTCCTTGGCGAATGAGAGGGACTTTCCGGACGAGAGACACGGTTCATACCTAGGTTGACAATTTTTCAATATATCTGGAAAATTGAAATTATCTAGTAGAGCTGTGTGGTGGAGGGGATATTTTGATAACCAGCGACTTCAATCGGTATTCGGACTGGCAAAAATCGCGACACTATGTGACATCGAATGGGGCTTTTGGCGCAGCCTCCTTTTTGCGCGAAACTTTCGAGGACTCACGCTGGTCGGGCTACTTCGCCGTAAGTGAAAGAAGAGCGGATGTTATAGTGCCGTTTTTTGTGGCCCGAATGGCTTCTGTGCACTCGACATATCTGGTAGAAACCTTTTTGAGAGAGGGGATAAATCTGACCGACCGCGCTTATATCGTGTTGATTGGTTCAACTCCAGGGGGCTTTCCGGGGTATCTCTTCCGAGCAGACAATTCGCCAGATACTACATTTGAAGGTCTTAGAGATGCCCTGGGTCAAATCGCGAGATATGGCGACCTGGACAACGCTAACCTTGTTATAGCGCACGGAAACGAAGATATGGTGCGAGCGCTCCTTGAACAACGCGCCACTAGCGTGGTAGTAAATGATGGATATCGTGCGGTTCTTCCAGTGCTGGACATCGAAAAGTTCCCAAGAAAAATCAAGCAAACATATAGAGCGGATATTCGTAAGTTTGAGGCTTTAGGTATTAGATGGACATTTGAGGAATGGAGAACGATTTTGCGGGAAGCTGGCGAGGCTATTATAGGAGTTAAATCCAGACACGGACTATCGGATTCCATCCTACGGTTGCAAGAGGAGTATTCTGCGATCGAAGACGAAGTTGAGATAAACGGTTGCCTAGTTACCGGACCCGATGAACGTCCAATTGGCGGAAGTATTATCTGGATTTATCAAGGGTTTCTCCACGTCGTAGAGGTCGGTATGACGAGCGACCCACAGTATGCAAAACATGCCTATTATGCGGCCGTTTTCCACGGTCCTATGGAATTAGCTCGAATCCGAGGTATCTCTGCCATAGATTTGGGCTTGGAGGCACTAACTCCTAAGCGCGCGCGTGGAGCGCAAATGGCCGAATCCTATCTAGTGAGGATATCCGGGGAGATGACATAATTGGATGCCTTTCAAGGGATATAAAGATTCGGCCTGAATCAAATTAAGAAGTTGAGTTGGGCAGCCACCAAATCTGAGAGTAAAGACGACGGGAACGTGGCACCTGACAAAACTGCAATTTAACGAGGAGGCTAATATGCTATCAAAGGAGGCAGATGATGATAGGAAACAAAGAAGCTGAAACCCAACAATTCCCGGTTGCTAACCATACTTTTCGGCAATCCGCTTTAAATGTGGTAAGGGCATATCGTGCGGGCAGAGGTTTGTCAAAATGGGCGCTGCCATTGTGGGTAGCAGCCTATTCCAAAGACACTCTAGCACACGCATTCGCTTCCAATCGGAGGAAGGTGTTCCTGGTCCATGAAGCAAATCATGATCTATCCATTGCTCTTCGCTGCAATCCCAGCGACATCTCTGTTTTGCGCGAGGTGTTTTTAGACCGTTCTTACGAGTTCCCTTATCCAATAAATCGCCATGACCCTACAATTGTTGATCTTGGAGCTAACATAGGGCTAGCCTCTGCATTTCTTCAGGCCAAGTATCCTTATGCGACAATTATCTGCGTTGAACCCTTAAATGAGAACGTAGGCATGATTAGACTTAATTGCGAACTAGGAAAATTTACTTGGAAAATCGAACCCTCAGCCGTTTCCGATGCCATCGGTGCCGTCAAATTCTTTGCCAGTGAGTGGTGGGGTTCTGGCTCGATTGTCCCCAGGGTAGGGCTGAGCCGCCAATCTTCTCCGAACCGATACGAGCATGCATGGAAGCTTCCTATCCGGAGTGTCAACACAATAACCATGGCCGAGTTAATTCGGAAGTACAGCCTTGAATTCATTGACATACTTAAGATCGACATAGAAGGCGCCGAGGCGGATCTCATTTTAAACGCAACTGGCTGGATTGAGAAAGTAGGTTCGATAGCGATAGAAATTCATGATAAATATGTCGATGGTCCGGTGATTCGCAGGGCCCTGGCTGATCGTGGTTTTTTTCTGTCTGGAAGTAGTCTCGGATGTGAATTTTACGTGCGGCGCTGAAGCAGAAAGGTAACAGATCGCTTGATTTTGGATGCATTCCGCTAAGAGATAGCCAGCCCTTCGGAAAACGATGACCATGTCCCGTTGTTCGACGTGCTATTTTCCTTACACAGTACATTGCACATACTTAAGGCCAACTCTCCAAAATGAAATTAATATATATTTTAGTAAAAAAGTAAATTATGTGGAGGATGGGATTCATGTTATCTAACATTAAACTTATTGCAATTGATCTCGACGGAACGTTGCTTAACAGCCAAGACCGTATTACGGCCCATACCAGAGACGTTTTACGAAAAGCAATAAAGCAAGGATACGTGGTGGTGATTGGAACCGGAAGGCCATATCGGCGAAGCAAACGGTATTACGAACAACTAAATCTCGAAACTCCTTTAATAAATTACCATGGGGCATTGGTTCATCATCCTCGAAATCCAACATGGGGCAACTTTCACAGTCCGTTGGGGTCATCAATAACCCAAGGAATCATTGAAAAGGCGCAGTCCTTTGGCGTACGAAACATTTTCGTTGATGTACGAGACTCTGATCTTTATCTTCAAAGCTATCACAAAGAACTTATGAGAAGATTTTTCAATCCGAGACATTTAAACATTTGTCTCCTTCGGGATTTTTCGTATTCCCCTGCGACATCTGTGTTAATCTATCCCTTTAGACACAACTATCAAGCTCTAAAGGAACATCTTTATCATCGTTTTTATGGAGAAATTCGTATAATTCAATGGGGACCGCCATGGAATCTTGTCGAGATTGTGACTCATGATGTGAATAAAGCTCTAGGCCTTAGCTACATCTGTAAGCAATATGATATTCATTCGGAAAACGTAATTTCATTCGGTAATGCTGAAAACGACATGGAATTTATTGATTTCGCAGGCGTCGGAGTAGCGATGGAAAACGCAATTCCCCAACTTAAAGAAAAAGCAAGCTTTGTCACCGCATCCAATGACAACGATGGGGTTGCGCAATTCTTGGAACAGCAACTATTATTGTAATTTTGAAATAGGTTGGGATCCTCATCGCATAGCCAGTGAAATATCTGCATACATGCTGTTCGCTGTGATTAGAACGAAGAGTGAACGACGTTCTCCGTCCATTCCATAGGTCAGCGAAGGGCCACGTCGAACCATCGTCCTCCGTCGTCCCTTCCACTGTAGAGTTTTCGTATGCTGCTATATATTACCTTTCAAGGACTCGATGGCTTCCGGAATTCGGTCGACCACGTCTTTGTATAGCAGGACACGATGGTCAAAAAGAATCGTGCACCTGGTCGCCGCTTCGGTGTTCGCAAGCCAGGCCTCGGGCCTATCAATAATAGTGGATACGGAGTACAAAGGATCCCTGTAAACTGGAGTGAAAACTGAATGCATCAAAAATCCTTCCGCCTCGAGTGCTGCCGTCATACTCTTTGCGGTCAATCTGGGGTAAACCTCTTGATCAAACTGGAATCCATATCGGTATCGAGAATGACTCGATTGTTCTGGATATGTAGTCAACGGTTTTATCCCTTCTAGTTGCCTAAGGTTCTCATCAAGCATTTTGGCATTCGCTTCTCGTTTCTCGTGTTGTTGTGGTAACCGTCGAAGTTGCCCGAGCAAAACGGCACACTGGAACTCTGTCATACGATAGTTGAATCCGAGGATGCCAGAAGGTTCATAGTTTCTGCTTCTGCGCCCGCAATTCTTAAGCGCATAGCAAGTTTCCATGAAACGTTCATCGTTTGTGGCAATAAACCCGCCTTCCCCTGCTGTCATAATCTTGGCCATTTGAAAGCTAAACGATGCTGCGTGCCCGACTGATCCAGGACCCTCGTCTTTCCACCTTGACCCGTGAGCGTGAGCTGCATCCTCAATCACGAATAAATTGTATGATTCTGCCAGTTGCATTATTTCGTCCATGTGCGCCATGGTTCCATAAAGGTGAACGGGAATAATAGCCCGTGTTTTGTCGGTCACGGCCTTTGCCGCCGACACGGGGTCCATGCATAGTGTATTCGAATCGATATCTGCAAATACGGGACGAGCCCCAACGTTGACCACTGCTACCGCAGTGGCCAAAAAGGTCGCCGCAGGTACCACCACTTCATCGCCGGGACCTATACCACAGGCCTTTAGAGCAACCTCCAACGTCACAGTACCATTCGCTAAACATAGACCATATCGTGTTCCTACGAAATCGGAAAACGCCATTTCAAATTGTCTTTCAATTGGGCCATCAAAGCCCCAAATCCTTGACTGCAGAGTTTCAACCAACAACAATTCGTCTGTCTTATCAACTATTGGCCAGGGTTCGTAGACTGATTCAGCAATTAATGGCGTACCTCCTAGAATTGCCGGTGTACGACTGCTCATGCAAATTCACTCCCATTCTTTCTGATTTTACAATATATTCACATATCTGTATACAGATCCCCTCGCGTTAGAGAGTTATTGTATAACTATGGCATATCAACCGCTGTCTCACGGCGTGGCTTTGTAGGAAACGATATGCGCTCGGCTCTTGGCTTGGAGCTGGCAGCTGAAATGGCATATTCGCCATACAGGGCGAGCACGGGAGCACATCCATACCCGACTAACATTGGGAACAAATACTAGTAAGGAGATTTTGGGGGAAGACCCTATTTTTCAAAGATTAACGGGATGCGAGTATGGCTAAATTTAGTGATGTGTGAAAATGTGACCAGCATCCTTCAAACGGAGTTCCCGAAGATTGATCTCCAGATAAACAGCCCAAATGAAATTGCAAAATGACACGTGTAGGGGGGGTTGACAATTATACAATACTTCGTGAAAATAGCAATTGTTAGGAATGTTCTGTATAAGATTTACAATTTTATATGCCTAAGAAAGGTCAGTTCGGAGTCCTAATCTTGAGTTGGAATTCAGGTTATGGAAGCCGAAATGGATTCCATAGTTGTTGCGGTTGCCGATGTAAGTCTGGTTATATAGGACGTTTTTCGGTGTTCCGCGGAACCAACTCGAGTACGGGAATATGGAATTAATGGGTTCTATTTCGTCGTAATATTGCGGAAGGTGATGCTATTGGCCACACAAGGCGTCGAAGACTTGGCCATTGTAACTTCGGAACGAAAATTCAGCTATTCCGTGGTACACGAAGTCTGTGACGGTATCGAAAAACTTTTGGATGCTCAGCACGTGAGCTCTGGCATAGTGGTCCTATCGGGACCACGTTCACCAGAATACGTGATGTCACTAATTTCAACACGGAGATCTCAACGTACATTTTTTCCTGCGCCGTATCCCACTCCAGAAGCGTGGGTCGAGGCGATGGCTGGTGCGGCTCCTATAGACCTCGCGCTTGTAGATCTTTCTCGTTTTGGTGAGCGCTGGCTGAGACATTGGGAACCTATCGCATCCCTGAACGAAGTTAACGAATGTTTGAGTGGGCAGTGGACGGTGCTGCGGCCTAAGTTGATTCCCCAACGTGAGCGCACAGCTGATAAAAATCCTGAATTAGCTTACGTGATTTGTACTTCTGGGTCAACTGGTACCCCTAAGGTTGTCGAGGTCGGATCTTCGGCGTTTGACAAAAAGATATCTAGCTTACTGGCCCAATGGCCGAGTCCACAGGGCAAGGTTTGGCTCAACTGGCATCATTATTCGTTCGACGTCGCTTTATGGGAGGTGTTCGGGTGCTTTGAATCCGGCGGTACTTTAGCAATCTGCGACGATGTTACAGTATTGTCGGACGAACTCCCTGAATTCATAGAAAACGTAGAGCCCAACTATGTATGTCTCACTCCAACAGCATGGCGCGCACTGAAGTCATGCCACGCTTGTTGGAACAGCGTCGAACGTCTTATTCTGGCTGGAGAGTCAGTTCATGCTCAAGAAGTATTGGAATGGGTTCGAGGTCTGGGTTGTAGCTCGTCGTCAATGTCGATATGGAATGCTTATGGGCCAACAGAAGCGATTATATATGCGACAAGCGCGCGCATCTGGCCCGAGGGTGATGTGACATTGAACGGCCCTAATATAGGTTGGCCACTTCCAGGAGTTCAGGTGCGCGTAAATACAACTGAGGTCACAGACAAACAAGGGACATTGATTCTGGGTGGCCATGAAATTGCCGAAAGGTATGGAGAATGGTTATTCCCGCTGTCGGTAGGTGACCGTCAGAGATTTTTTTCTGAACATGGTGTTCGCCTTTTTGAAACTGGCGATGTGGTAAGGAAACTGCGGGATATGAGTTTGGTCTTTCTAGGTCGACGAGACCGTCAAGTAAAGCTTGAAGGAGTCAGAATTGAGTTAGACGCTATAGAGGCTATAGCGTGTAGGAATGAGACGGTTCTTGGAGCTCATGCAACCGTGGCCCAAGAAACAGGAGGCCGAAAAGGTATCGTGTTGGCGATAGTTTGTCGGCAGGAGAATGAGGATCGAAACCGAGAACTTGCCATCGATGTTCGCAACACGTTGCAGCATACGTTCCCCAGCCCGTTTCTTCCGGTCATCATCGAAGTGTTGCCTGAACTTACATTGAGACCTAGTGGAAAGTTGGATACGTCTGCTGCTCGACGAAGATTCGAATCGAAGGGATGGATACCCTCGTAAACAAACAGTTAGAGCTGGACTAGCAGAGCCTACACGAAGGAGTGAAGGAATACTTGCTTTCGGACATTGAGATGAAGATTCTAGAAACCATACGTAATGTGCTCGAAGATCCTAACGTTGACGTCAATTCGGACTTTTTTGAAGCAGGGGGGAATTCATTGCTGGCAGCAATTTTGGTTGAAAAGTTGCGAGGTTCGTCCATTCCTGTCGATATACGAACAGTCCTTCGTTTACCAACCGCAAGGGGGATTGCCCAATATATGCTCGATCAACAGAAAGAAGGTGATCCGCGTTAACATTTGTTATCTGGCTGGAAGCTACCATCCAACAATTGGGGGAGCGGAAACGTACGTACGCTCTGTTGCGGAGAGAATGGCTTCTAGAGGGCATGACGTAATAGTTCTCACGGATGAAAACAAAGATTTCCCGTCACCAGAAAACATTAATGGCGTCCGTGTATACAGATTATCCGCCTACCGACGTCTCTTCGAAGATGAGACCAAAATCAGGTGGGAGCAGATGTACTTCGGCCTACTAGGCGAGGTTGATGAAGTGTTGCGAAACCATCCACTCGACTTATTGCACGCAAATAGCCTGGACACGGCCATACTTGGCGCCGTGCTCAGCGAGCATTTGCGTATTCCTCTTGTATGCACGTACCACGAAATGGAACCGGAGGATGACCCGTTTGGCAGGGGCAAGTGTGGATTTGTGTTCAGGTATGTTCCTGCATATTTTATTGCTGGAAGCCGCTTCTATTACGACAAGGCGGTACAGTTAGGCGCTCTAGAGAAAAAGTTACGTGTAATCTATCACGGGGTTGATCTTAGTCGTTTCGGCACTCGCAATTCTGATGCATCCAAGCGATACTTAGACGTTGACCCTAGCGAACCGTTGGTTGTCTGTGTTTCCCGGTTGAAGCGAAGGAAAGGCCTGTTGGAGCTGGTCAACGCACTCAAGTTAGTCCACATGGTTAATCCCCATGTGAACACGGTGATTGCGGGAACCGCAAGTTCGGGTTCATCAAGCTATGAGTCGGAATTAGAACAAGCAATTCGCCTTCAGGGACTGCAAGACCGGGTGCGCATCCGTAAGGACTTAACACTCGATCACATGCCAGTAGTGTACTCTGCCGCGGATGTGGTGGTGCAACCGAGTTTTAAGGAGGGATTGGGTATAGCGGTTCTAGAGGCAATGGCTTGCGAGCGTTCTGTCGTTGCCACCGAGACATCCGGGTTCGATGAATTTCTTGTCGATGGATTCAACGCTTTATTAGTGATCCCTGGAGATGTCGAGGGACTATCAGAAACCATCATTCGGATTCTCACGGATTGTGATTTAAGGGAACAATTGGCCTCGAACGCGAGGATGACGGTCGAGAAGCACTTCAACCTTGATCGCACCGTCGAGATGACCAGTGACCTGTACGTGAGTCTTCTAGATACGGGGGAGGGTCGATGAGATGTTTCTATACGGAATAATTTTCGACATTGGGAATGTTCTTATCCACCCTGACGGCAATCGTATATCTCAAATTTTGTTCGATACAACGGGCAAGCATGTGCCTGCTCCCCTCTGTCGCAAAGCGTTTTCATTTGCAGATCACGAAATCTTTCAACCGAACGATCCTTTACGGCTGCGTCAAGACGAACCGTATGCCGTCGTGTGGGGAAAACATATCGGGCTTGACAAATCAGATTCCCTGCGTGTCTGGGAACATATGGAACGTGAATCCGAAAGCGTATGGGGGGAGTTAGATGGTTATGCCATTCCCTTGCTGCAGTATCTGCGTTTAGAAAACATAAAAGTAGGTGCTTTGTCTAATGGGACGGGAGACACTGAAGCGACATTAATTAAGTATGGGTTGCGAGATTTCTTCGACGTAGTTGTTGACTCGGCTGTAGTAGGCATCGAAAAGCCTGATTTTCGCGTGTATCGCGAAGCCCTTCGATTACTAGATGTAGATGCGCAGCAGTGTTGTTATGTTGGCGATTCTCCGGAGGAGGTCTGGGCTCCTCAGCAACTTGGGTTTGGAGTGTCCATCCTCGTAGATCCCATGGACGTTTACCAAGATTGCCCTTTGTTCGACTTGCGAGTTTCGTCTCTGCTCGAAGTAAGGCAAATTATCGGTTTCCGCCCACATTCTATATTTCGAGGCACTTATGATTACTAGAGACGGACCTGAGAACACTGTTCTAAAGAATTCTCACGCTACGGTTATGAGTGTCCCCGTAAGAAACAACGGAGAGCCTAACGAACCTTTCATACTAGTGTCGCGACGCAGCTTTGTTGTTATTTGTGCGTATAATCACTTAGGACAATTACTTTTTGTGAACCAACACAGGTTTGCAGCCAATAGGTCAAGCCTTGAACTTCCTCAAGGCGAGCTCGAAGACGGGGAATCACCAACCACCGCTGCCATCCGAGAACTCGTTGAAGAAACCGGGGTTTTGGTGCCTGCGAGTGCTGTGCTTGACGCCAATGTCCAAATTTACGAGGCAGCAGACTGGTGTCAGGCAAGCGGACATCTTTGTTTCGTAAACATTGCCAATCACTGTGGTCGACTATATCAGCCCGAATTCAATGTAGAATGGCTTAATCCGTTAGAATTTGATGCTTTTATTGATAAGGGTAGAGTGATAGACGCGACGACAATTGCAGCAGTGCACATTTTCATGAGCAAACGCAATGGTCTCGATAGTGCTTAATGTTAAAATTGTGATAAGGAAACTTGTGGAGGTGAGTTGGATGGTCCAAGAAATTACACCGGAGTACCTATGGTTTAACGGAAAATTGACTAAATGGCCTAACGCAAAAGTCCACATATGGTCAGAAGTTGCCAAAAGGGGTGCCAACGTATTTGACGGTATTCGGGCCTTCTGGCTTGCGGAATCGGCGACTTACAATCTCCTTGGGGTAGACGAACACCTTGCACGACTTTACGAATCCGCTGCTCTTCTGCAGATTCCAGTTCCTTATCGGGTATCCGAACTTAAGGAAGGAATCATGGAACTAGTCAAAGCCCTTGATTTTCGCGAGCACTTGTGGGTCAGGCCAACCATTTATATTGACGCAGGACGATACGGCTACGATCCAGAAAGCACCGAGACAGG
The DNA here is from genome assembly GCF_900176145.1 of Sulfobacillus thermosulfidooxidans DSM 9293. Taxonomy (NCBI): domain Bacteria; kingdom Bacillati; phylum Bacillota; class Clostridia; order Eubacteriales; family Clostridiales Family XVII. Incertae Sedis; genus Sulfobacillus; species Sulfobacillus thermosulfidooxidans. The sequence goes on from NZ_FWWY01000002.1 coordinate 27,989, forward strand.
CGCTTACATCGTTGCCTTTCCGGTAGGGCACTCAGATACCATGGACCGAGGCATTACGTGTTGCGTTAGTAGTTGGAGGCGATCGCAAGAGAATTCGATGTCGCCCCGAATTAAAGCTGGCAGTTCATATATGACGTTCAGGCTCCCAAGAATCGAAGCCCAACGATTGGGGTATGACGAAGCCCTGTTGCTTAATGAGAGAGGAACCGTGGCGGAGGCCTCGGGAGCAAGCGTGTTTGTCATCAAGAGCGGAGTCGCTTACACTCCTCCTTTATATTCGGACATTCTCGAAAGCTTGACCAGAACGTATGTGATGCAACTTCTTGAGCAAATGGGCGTTCGAGTCGTCGAAAGAGAAATAGCTCGGACGGAGTTGTATGTAGCCGACGAGATATTCCTATGTGGAACTTTATCTGAGATACAACCCGTGGCCCAAGTAGATTTTTACCCGTTAAAATCCCAAGTTGGCCCGATAACATCCCAATTAATTAATAGATACCTAGCCATATGCGACAAAGGTGAAAGTATTCCGGAAGGTTGGATGACCGGCGTTTCGGTACGAAAATTGGAGGGAGAAGAATGATACCAATGAAGACGGCCGTTGTTACAGGAGGGGCCGGATTCATCGGCAGCCATCTCGTAGACGAGCTTCTTAACCGGAATTTCCAAGTCTGGGTTTACGACGATTTTTCCTCCGGTTCCCGTAGAAACTTGGAGTGTCATCACGATAGTCCGCATCTGGAATTGGTGTCTGGGTCCTTATTGGACGAGTCAACTCTCCACCAGGTAGTTCAAGGAAAGGATGTGGTTTTTCATTGTGCTGCCAATTCGGATATTGCCAAGGGAATCGCGGATACAACTTTAGATTACCAGTCGGGATTGCGGGGAACTCTGAATTTACTCGAAACCTTAAGGACCAGCGGAACAAACAATTTGGTCTTTTTATCTTCCAGCGCGGTGTACGGGTTGATCGATAGTGCCGCATCCGAAAGCTCTGGTCCTCTACTTCCCGTTTCTATCTTCGGTGCGAGTAAGGTCGCTGCAGAAGCGTTTATTGGCTCCTATTCGCGTCTATTTGGACTTCGGTCTCTGATATTCCGGTTGGGAAACGTAGTTGGTTCCCGAATGGGACGTGGAGTGATTTCTGACTTTCTCTCTAAGTTATCTGAAAATTCGAGTTCGTTAAAGATTTTAGGAGATGGGCACCAGCGCAAGAGTTTTGTTCATGTCAGGGACGTTATATCTGGCATCTTTCACGTGATGAACATCTCTCACTTGACGGACGACCGTCCCTGCGATGTGTACAACCTAGCCACGGGCACGTCGACAGATGTTTTATCTATAGCTAAGTTTGTTCAAATGCATCTACATATACCTAGCATGAAAATCGAGTCTGATTCTTCCGGCAAAGCTGGGGACCAACCCCATATTATCCTCGATGTAACGAAAATAAGGAATACAGGTTGGGAGCCATCCATGTTGTCCGACGAAGCCATACAATTAGCTATACGCCAACTTGATGAAGAATCCACATTAAAGTAGGAGGTGATCAGAATGGCATCCGTTATTAGCAAGACCCCCTTGAGGCTTCCTCTCGGTGGTGGAGGAACCGACCTTCCTTTTTACTATGAGAGTTATGGTGCCGAGTTCATAAGTGTAGCCATAAACAAATTCATCTACGTAGCAGTTACTAGCGAAATTGGGGCAAATACTTTTAGGATTTATGAGGACGCTACTGTTAGCGACTATGAACAGATAGCCGATATTCCTGAAGGCATTCACCGTGCCGTTCTGGAGTTGTTTCCTACCGTCAAAGTGGGCATTCACTCGTTTTCGGACATCCCATCCGGGACTGGGCTGGGTAGCTCGGGATCTTTTATAGTCGGGTTCATTAATGCTTTAAGTACATTACACGGAGATTCTTGGGCACCGGTAGACTTGGCGGAATCTTCCTGCGAAATTGAAATGCATCGATTGCGGCGCCCTGTGGGCAAACAGGATCAATATATTGCGGCATTCGGGGGTGTAAGGCATTTTTGCATTGATCGAGAAGGCCACGTATCGGTTCGGGTCATCTCTATGCCTCCTGAATCTCTTAAGTCTTTGAGAAATTATCTCGTCATGTATTATACCGGAATTCGCAGAAACAGCGCTCCCGTTCTAGAGCGTGTCGCAAGACTTTCCACGTCTGACCACCGGACCCAAGTTGAGAAATTGCACGAAATTAAATTAATCGGACGGGAAATTATTTCTGTGCTTGAGAAAAACGATACTTTGCAATTGGGGCGCTTGATGCATGAACACTGGGAGATTAAGAGATCAATGACTCGCAACCCTCCTGAAATCGACAAGTGGTACAACCTTGCCCGCTCTCATGGGGCGGTTGGAGGAAAGATAATGGGGGCCGGCGAAGGTGGAATGTTTTTATTCGTATGCCCTCCCGCTAAACAACCAAACTTAGATCATCAGATGCGGATGGAAGGGCTCATCCCCATCGACTTCGACTTTTATGCCAGTGGCTCCGAAATTTTGGTGCAAAGCTGAGCAAGTAGGAGGTGCAGTATGACGCATACTGACAGGTATCTCAACAACGTTTCTCTAATATCGCAGGTAATCAACCGGGATGTAGTTGAAAATATGGTGCGGTATCTCCTTGCAGTGCGTAGTAAAAATGGCCGAGTTTTTTTTCTCGGAGTCGGTGGAGGGGCAGCACATGCTAGTCATGCAGTGGGAGACTTTCGCAAGACTGCGGGCATTGAGTCGTATTCCCCTTCGGATAATGTGGCCGAGATCACCGCCCAAATTAATGACTCTGGGTGGCATCTGGCGTTTAAGAACTGGTTGATTGAAAGCCGCCTCAACCAACGCGATTGTATCTTCGTCTTGTCGGTGGGCGGAGGCGATGACCGTGCGAGAATCAGCACTATAATTAGTGAAGCCGTTAAGTACGCTAAATCAGTAGAAGCTACAGTAATAGGGATAGTTGGTCGTTCAAGCGGAGTGACGGCTACGTTGGCAGATGCTTGCATTGTCGTACCAGAAGTAGACCCGCTGTTCATTACGGCACTAACGGAGTCGTTTCAAGCTGTGATACTCCATTTGTTAGTCACGCATCCCGACTTAATGGTTAACCAAATGACTTGGGAGCAACACAAGGCCACCAATCAAAGGTCTGAGCAAGAATGGCAGTAGCTGCGTTTTTGGATAGAGATGGAGTGATAAACCGTTTAGTAAAAAGAGATAGCACGTTTGATAGTCCTATGACTACCGGAGAGTTCAGTCTCTTTCCATGGGCTGCCCCGGCCATTCGACAGTTGAATAATCTTGGTTTTAAGGTTGTTGTCGTTTCTAATCAGCCAGGGGTGGCGAAAAACACGCTAACATTGGACAAATTTGCCGAGATTACTGATCTTATGATACGCCAACTATTACAACAGGGTGCGCGGATCGATGAAGTTAGATATTGTCTGCATCACCCTGATGCTGTACTTGAACAATACCGGATGAAATGTAGGTGTCGTAAACCGAACCCCGGTCTCTTAGTAGAAGCGGCCTCAGATATGAATATCGACCTAAGTCGATCATATTTGGTTGGAGATCGTGACGTGGATATCTTGGCGGGCAGAAGTGCTGGATGCACGACGGTTTCGGTTGGCAACGACGAACGTGCCGCCGAACTTTCAGACATGGTAGCGAGTGACCTGTTGGAGGCAATACAAATTATAGAGAGGAGAACACAAAATGAAGATCTTTTTAGATAGTGCAAATTTGCAAGATATCAAGATGTGGTTTCCAACTGGAGTAATAGATGGCGTGACTACCAATCCCACTATCATGTTGCGCCAGGGAGTACGAAACATCCGGGAAAGAATTGCTGAAATTGCTGACTATATTGCTCCTTTCCCATTGAGCGCGGAAGTTCTGAGTGACGACCAGGAAGACATCGTTCGTCAAGGCCTATCCCTATCAGAAATTGCTACAAATGTTGTGGTGAAAGTCCCGATTGTCGATCGGGCGGGAGTCCCTTCACTAGTTGCCATTAAGAGGCTGTCAGACAAAGGGGTAACGGTTAACTGTACCGCATGCTTAACGTTCAATCAGGCTGTTTTGGCCACCCGGGCCGGAGCGTCCTACGTCAGCATTATGGTTGGCCGAATAGCCGATGAGGGACAACCGGGAGAAGAAGTAGTACGATGCTTAAGGAATTGGTTGGACCGGTGGGAATTGAAAACAAAAATTATATCCGCCAGCATTCGAAGTCTCATCGACATTCAACGGGTTGCCGTAAGTGGTTCCGACATTATAACGATACCACCCGACTTACTGGCAAAAATGGCAGATCATAAGTACACCAGACATACGGTAGAACAGTTTCTTAATGACGGCGCGGGACTCAATGAAGGGGCATACTAATGAAGGTTTACGTTGTATGTGGCGGGTATGGTACTAGAATGCGAACCATATTAGGAGACACACCGAAATCTCTTTGCTATGTGGATGCACAAAGAACTCTTTTGGACCTGCAGCTGGCTTGGTTGGGGCAGACACCAGTACATTTTTGTCTTGGTCATGGGTACGAAGCCATACAGCGCAAATTGTCGACCTATAGTTTTCGTTATTCGTCAACTGTTGAGAAGCCCAGAGGAGTGATCGCAGCATTGGTACACGCGCGCCCAAAGGAGGATTCGTTTGGGATACTGTTGGGCGACGTGTTGCCGCAAGTCCCCCTGCAAGAACTCTTGGATGCTGGTCGGAGAGAAATTTCCAAGGGGAAATCTATTATGTACATATCCGATGCCTTGGACGTACCCGGGCAGCGTGGAAATGTGTCGGTGTTGGGCTCTCACATAGTGTATTCCAAGAACCAGGCATTTCGAGGACAATTCGTCGATATTGGTTTTTGGGTATTACGCCGAGACCATCTTACGGTCAGACATTTTGACGAAGAAGCATTCTTTCGGGACTTAATTCAACACAACCTTCTGTCTACTTGCTGGGTATCGAAGCGCTCGTGGGAGGTTGGCTCGCCATATGGACTTAGACAGATACAAAAATCGTTTGGGGAGGTGCAGATTCCCAATGAGGATCACAATTGACCATTTGGCGCGATGCTTTGAAATCATGCGCAGCAAAAAGGGGAAATTGCTTATTTCAATTGATGGGTACGGTGGCTCGGGCAAGTCGACTTTGGCTCTGTCATTGGCACAGGTATCCCAGGAGATCAGCCTTGTTTCAATCGACGACTTTTATCTGCCACCGCATGCCCAGGATCATTCTAACGCAACCATAGGTCAATATTTTGATTGGCGTCGGCTCGAACAACAGGTTTTGATTCCTCTCCATAATAGCCAGAACGGGACATACCAACGATACGATTGGGATTTAGAGGACATGGCTGAATGGCACGATGTGCGGGCCAATCATGTCGTAATTATCGAGGGCGTTTTTTCTTCTCAAACTCGGTTGAGCCAGTTCTATGATATGACAATCTGGGTCGAAGCTCCGCACTCCGTCCGGCTATCTCGGGGTTTAAGGAGAGATGGAGAATCTTCTCGATTCATGTGGGAAAGTGTATGGATCCCGGCGGAAGATCATTACGTTCGAACAGAGATGCCACAACACCGAGCCGATATGATAGTTGATGGGTGTTCTGGGTATCCAGATGGACATGTTAACGTGCTGAAGGTGAAACCATGGCTTTCAGCAATGCTCGCTCTGAAGAAACCTGATGACACACCTGATGACCTATAGGTATGCGCCTTAAAGACAATGTTCCCAAATAGTTAGTTGAATTATATTACAATAGAACCACCATCATCCTTGAGATACACCTGTAGTTGTGCGATGATTGAGAAGGATCTGAATGGGCGTAATATTTTGGAATGTCCTCAAGGAGTGGAGGTTCCTAGGCATTCTAAGGGGGGCTTGAGGTGGCAAATCCAAAGACGGAAAAAGTGTGCAAGATATTTTCAGAAGTCCTTGCTGTTGAACCTGTTGACTTGAACGATAACTTTTTCAGTCTAGGTGGTGACTCACGGAAGGCTGTACAGCTTATAAACAGGGTAATACAGGAGTTCAAAATTTCATTACCCATGGAATTGTTTTTCCAAACTCCTTCCCCACAAGGGCTGTGTGACATCTTAAGCGGAAAAAACATTGCGATCGACAGGATCGTTGTTAGGATGGCTCGAGGCAGAAATTACGCACCGGTTTTTTTAGTACATCCTTTGGACGGATACGTATCACCCTACGCTCATCTGGCAATGATTTTGGGAGTCGCTGGGCATCCCGTATATGGCTTTCAAGCAACCGGCCTAAAATCACTGAGTTCAGAAACTATTGAAAGCATTGCAGAAAAGTATGTGCAGGAGCTAAAGACTATTTTCCCTCGTGGTCCGTACATCGTCCTCGGATGGTCTCTAGGCGGAATAATTGCATACGAGATGACTAAGCAATTGGAGTGTATGGGGGAACGTGAGGTTTTTTTAGTTATACTGGATACGCCGCCTAGTGCGCCGAGTGAGCCGGAATCCGAGCCGAGACTGATTCAGTTGCTTGATTCTTTTGATTGGCATGGTATCGACCGCGATGCTCTGTTGCGAATGAATGAGGATGAAGCATTTATTCATGCATTGGAGGAGGCGAAGTCCCAAAACATCGTTCCACAGTCGTTAGGATTAGAGCTTTTCAAACATATGGCCGACATTGTCGTGAACTTGGATCGAGCGCTCTCTCGGCACCGTACATCTGGAAAAATAAAGTCCAACATCAATCTTTACGTTTCTTCTGAGCCTATGCCGCCGCCGTACAACGGCACATTGGTTGACCCCGCTGCTTGGAACGATAGAACCGAAGGAAAGGTAAATGTCATGAAATTGCCGGGGAACCATCTGACATTGGTAACTTATCCGAATGTCATTATCCTCGGTGAGATGCTTACTGAGTTTTTAAGAAACTCAAAGCTTGCATCCGACCAGCCCCATGCGAATGGCCTTTTGGGAGGAGGGAGGACGAATGAGTGAAACAGGTCTAGCCAAACCCAATTTGTTCATCGTTGGGGCTGCAAAATCAGCCACAACAAGCTTGGCATATGCGCTAGCAAGACACTCACAAATTTTCATGAAGGTTAAGGAACCCCATTATTTTCCTACAAAGCATAGAGTGTATCCTGTCGGTGGACCGCCTGGAACTACTAAACCAATTTTCAATCTTGAGTGCTACCTTAAGCTGTACTCCGAAGCCCAAAACGAAAAGTACCTGCTTGATGCGACGGTTGAACATCTTTATTATAACGCTTGCGCGCGCGATATCTATGAGTTTAACAACGATGCGAAAATATTAATTATCTTAAGGAATCCTATTGATCGGGCTTTTTCGAGCTATAAGCACGTGTTGCGAGACGGGAGGGAAAAGTTGTCCTTTGAGGAAAGTTTGGCGTTGGAAGAAGAGAGAATCAAAGCGAACTGGGGGACTATTTGGCGGTTTAAAGATGTAGGTTTGTACTACGAGAGTGTTAAAACCTACCTTGACGTTTTTGACTCGAAGGCGAAAGTCATTCTGACCGACGAATTTGAACATGACCAAAAGCGAGTTCTGGAAGACATTTTTACTTGGTTGGGTCTCGAGTTTGAACCTGTGGAGAGTGAGACTCGATACAATGTCAGCGGAATCCCGACTTTCAGACTCAAACTAATAAATAAAATGCGCTCAACTCCAATATTAAACAAACTACTTGAAGTGGTGGTATCTGAAACACAGTACGAGGCATTTGAGAGGGCGAACGTGAAACCTGTCGTCATGAAGCCAGAAACACGCGAGTACCTTAGGAGTTATTTTAGAGACAATTTAGAGAAATTGGGCCCATTAATTAATAAGGATCTGTCGAGCTGGAATTCCTCTTAAGTGAAAGGGACCAGCGATAATTCGAGTGTACAGGGAGAGGCAACAAATGGTCGTATCACTGATGCAAGTAATGTCGAGACTGCGGGCAATCCCAAGGAATCGAAGTACGTTAATCGTTGGGATTGACGGCCCGAGCGCCTCTGGTAAAAGCTCAATAGCCTTAAAGCTGAAGGAGTTGGATAACGGAGTAACGATCGTCCAAATGGACGACTTCTACCGGCCTTCAATGGAACGCACTATCCATCATGAGGAAGTTGGGGGGAATTTCGATTGGAAAAGGTTACTTGAACAGGTGCTGGCGCCTCTAAATAGAAACGAAACCGGTAGATATCAGCGTTATGATTGGGAAGCCGATAACTTGGCAGAATGGCACGATGTACCTGCAGGTGGAATCGTCATCGTCGAAGGTTGTTTTTCGGTGAGAAACGAATTGATGTCTTTTTATGATGCTCGCTTTTGGGTGCACAGTCCTACACAGGTTTGTCTTGAACGAGTTATTCAACGTGAGAAAAACGGGGCTGGAAACAGGCAGGCATGGGAGAACCAATATCGTCCAGAGGAGGAAAAATATATTAATGTTCAAAGGCCTCATAGAAACGCAGATATAGTCATCGACGGTACAGGCAAGATCGGGGATCTTTCTCACTATGAAGTCAACGTCATTCGTGCTGATGACGGGTGGTTTTATTTCTAACTGAAACCCCGACAAATCACAATTTCCCCTCACGTCTCTGCAAACTCCGCAACCTAGGGAACGGAGATTAACCCACGTGCTGTTGGTCGTGAAATGGTTCGGTGGCTCGTACTGAAAGGCACATCCCGAAACAATGGAATTAACTGGATTCAAACTAAATACCGCCGCTCATGCGACGAGAAACAAGTGGGGAAAGAGTTGATGGAATATTTCGTTGTTCAATTGCCGGATCTTTTGGATCAACGCATCATCGCAAATTCATTGCCCTATATTTCGCCTGAGCAGCAGGCTAAAGTCGAGAGTTTTCGCCATATCGGTGATGCTTTTCGGTGTCTCACAGGCGATCTCTTGATCCGAGTCATCATTTGTGAAAAGTTCAAGGTGTCAAACCAAGAGTTGAAATTTGAACGTAATTCATACGGAAAGCCATTTTGGCGCGAACACCCAGACTTTCAGTTCAGCGTTTCCCATTCTGGACAGTTAGTTGTGTGTGCCACACATGACAAAGAGATTGGTATCGATGTAGAACAGGTCAAAGCCGTTGACATAGATTTTGTCACCACTTGCTTGTCGGAACGAGAAATGATTGGCGCTCTTCAAAAAGAGGGATATGATTTATACGATTATTTTTGTGATTTGTGGATCGCGAAGGAAAGTTATGTTAAGGCTTTGGGAAAAGGTATGTTCAAATCTTTTGACTCATTTTCTGTAAAGTTATGCAGCAATGATACAATCACGATCCTCGACCGGCATGAGGAAATCGCCAGTAACTTCCTTTGTAAGAGATACCGTGTATCTCAAAACTATCGAGTTGCTTTGTGCGCTGCTTGTTCAAGTTATGATGAATTCCCTGACTTCCCGACGCACCTTTCGTTTCACTCTATTTATAATAGATTTGATGTGAGGGCCGAATATCCGTAGCTGCTTCCGGTTCAGGGGTAAGGCTTGCAATCGTGGGTGCATGAATTCTACATCAATCCAACCGAACCCGTGTTGCAATTATCTAGATCGATCCAGGCCACAGTCAAGGCTAAGATCATACAACATTCCTTTTAATGAGAAAGGACTATCCTCTTGCCATCAAAGTGTGTTTTGGTAATAAAATGGCGAATTAAACAATCATGAAATCTGAAATTCATCTTCAGGTAACGGGCTGTGACTTGAAAGCTGTCGGCAGTCATGCCGTGCGAACCCCCCCGTCCAGAACTACCCCAACTTTCGATTTTAGGTGTTCTCCAGCCTTGCTGTACAAGGAAAGTTGATTTTTTTCGGACACTACAAGTGAGGATTTTCCAGTACGAGGACGAGAAAATGAAGCCATAACCAGTGTCAACAGTCCTAACACATTTGTCAAATGGAACGATATTCCATGGAAACGGGTTTTGGTCACTACAATCGCAACATTTAACGGTCTAATGCGGGTTTATGAGTTCTTTTTTGTCAAAAATCTCCTATCATGTGGATAAAATGCAACTGGAAAATCGAAAGTCGGGCTACGGGCGCGAACCTACCGTGACGTAGGGCAGTGGCAACACCGCCTTATGATAGCTTACTAAACTATGTAGCCGAATCTGGGAAAGTGACCCGGGCCGGTTTTAAAAGGTGACGCGGCCCCAACTATGCCAGAGGCCGGATCATTATTGACAGCCGCAACGTAATTAAAATGATCCAGCTTCGGTGTAGTAACTACAATCTTATTTATGCCCGGTAGACCATAATCCGTTTACGTGCGTTACAAACACATCCGGAAGGATATAGCTGCTCTCGTATCCGGCGAAGGCTCCTAGCGTTGATGTGCATTCTCAGCGTTGTCCCTTCTTTGATGACACGAGTGTTACTAGCACCCATAGTAATTAAAAAGTCATGTACTTGTGGAACCATGGATCCAGAAATGGTCATTCGGACCAATTCATGACTCCTGGTAGATGAATACAAACGAATTGCCGAGTGCCCATCACAATAACCCCGAACAAAATCTACAGTTGGAATAAAGGGAGGCACCTCGAGGTTGTCCCAAGCTTCGTGGAATTTCGCTAGCGCATCCTTTCTCGTGATTTAACCGATTTGCTCGGTTTTTTGTTCCGGTTTTTTTGGACACGTGGCTTTTAAGGCCGTTTGCAACACGGGAATCTCGCGATAGCCGGGGATCCGCGTCAACGTGTCTGCCCCGAAAATCACCGATCGCCCACGCGACATGACCACTTACACCCCCCAAGAATACACAAAAGGTAACTGGTTAGGTACCTTCCTCCGGCACCGGTAAGAAAAATTTTGAAATTATATTAGTAGTACGGGCTGGACGTGGGCCGGCCCACCTGATAGAGTAGGGACATCAAGGTGGGTGAGGTGATCTTCCATGTCATCAAGATCGGAATCGGATGCAGGCGCGGGCTTTCAGGCCTCGCTGATCGAGGGAATGGATCGCGAGCGCTTTGAGGCGTACTCCCAACAAGCCGGGCTGGACGGGCTCTTGGCCCTCTTTCAGGCCATGAGTCAGCAAATCGCGCAGTTGCAAGACCCCGTCAATCAACTGCGTCAACAGTTGGGACAAAATAGCCGCAATAGCTCGAAGCCCCCTCCAGCGACGGGTATCAGAAACCCGCCCCCAAAAGTCGGCGTCAACGAACGGGGAAGAAGCCCGGCCGCGAGCGGGGCCATCCGGGCACGACGCTCTTCCAACGCGAGGTGCCGGACGATGAGATTCGGTATCCTGTGGACCACTGTGACCCCTGCGGAGAGGACCTGACGGAGACTCCGCCGGTGGCGGTACAGCGGCGGCAAGTGTGGGACCTCCCGGAGCAGCCGATCGTGGTGACCGAACATCAAGCGGAAGTAAAAATCTGTCCCAGCTGTGGCACGCGGGCGCGGGCCACCTTTCCGCCCGAGGTTCAGGCGCCGGTCCAATATGGGCCCGGCATCCTCGCCCTAACGGCCTATCTCCATTATTATCAATTGGGGCCTCTCGCACGCCTGCGGGAACTCTTTCGAGACCTCTGGCAGTTGCCGTTGAGTACGGGCCCCGTGATGCGGAGCTGGCGCCGGGTGGCTGCCCGCCTGGAACCCGTGATGGAGACCGTGCGGGTGGCCCTACAAGACGCCCCCCGGGTGAATACCGACGAAACGGGCATGCGCGTGGAGAGCATCTTGCAGTGGTTCCACACCGTGTCCACGCCCGGGCTGACGTATTTATTTGCCCATGCCAAACGGGGCAAGGACGCCGTCGATGCGATGGATATTTTGCCGCATCGGATCGGGACGACCCAGCATGATGGATGGGCGACGTATCGCGCCTACCCCGGGCAACATGCGTTGTGTAATGCGCATCACGAGCGAGAGCTCATTGCAGCCCAGGAAGCGGTCCACCAAGACTGGGCGGGTGAGTTGCTGACACTCTTGGGTCAAATGAAGACGGCGACAGACGCGGCCCGGGCTGCTGGCCGGGCGGAGCTGAACTCAGGGCTCCGAGTTCAACTGTTGACCCGCTATGACGTACTCGTACGCGAAGGCCTGCGCCAAAATCCCGCCAATCATCCCGCTCCGGGGCGCCGGCGGCGCCCCAAACAAACGAAGACGCGCAATCTCCTGGAACGGCTCGATCAGCATCGGACGGAAGCCCTTCTCTTCGTCCATGACCTCTCGGTGCCCTTTGACAACAATTTAGCAGAACGCGATTTACGCATGGTCAAGGTGCGGCAAAAAGTGTCCGGGACGTTTCGCACGACGGACGGTGCCACCGCGTTTGCCACCGTTCGCGGCTACCTCAGCACGGCCAAGAAACAAGGACAACCCCTGTTAGCAGCACTACGCTCCGTCTTGGGCGGCATGCCTTGGATGCCCACAACCCGCTAAGCCCCGACGCGACCCACGTTGAACGTCTTCGGGGATGGCCTTGCCATCCTCTGGTTCACGCGGCTCCGCTCGCCCCTCTGGGCATCCCCTGATCTCTTAAATCGAACTGGGTACCTAACCAGTTACCTATTTCGAACGTAGGGCCGCTGTGTCCCACGGTGTCATCTCGCCACCTGCGCCATGAGAGATTCCGCATTGCGTCAGCCGCCGGCGGGAACGCTGGCGAAAATGCTGACGATGATGGGAACTCGAGAGACCTTTCTGTGTCGTCATTATGAAAAATCTGTGTCATACTGACTCCCTATCCTCGTCCAAAAGCCGATTTAAGGCATCCAGATTTATAGTCAGGCGGTTAACCCAACGAATGGTTTCGAGATCCTTCGACGTGATCTGGGCGGTATGGAATGCTGCTATAACGGCTGGGGTGCTCTCCGGCTCGGATATCGGATCGTCTTGGAGAAAATAGCTCAACTCAACCCCATAGAGGTCAGCCAAGCGTTGCAATGTGGGAATATCTATTGGCCGTTGTCCTGTCTCAATATAAGAGACTTGTTCGCGTTTGAGATCTCAATAGGCTGCCACGTGCTGTTGCGTAAGACCTGCATGATGACGGGTATGCGCCAATCGTTGTTCAATGATTACACGAGGTAACACCATAAAATAACGCCCCCTTTTTGGAGATCAACCAAAGTGACAGAAATATGGGTTGAGAACACGAGTAATGGGTTGTCGGGCCCAAGCAGGGTGCGGCAATGGGGATCGAATACGGATCAAAACGCTATAAGGGTCTGAGTGTGCGGTGAGGCGATAATCTGTTAAAGAATCGTGACACGATACCAGGCAATGGTCGCGTCGGCCGGCAACGTGGTGGCTCCTTCGGGCAGGCGGGGGCCGCGGTATTGGCCGATGATCGCGAGATCGCCGGATTGGAGCGTCACCGTGCGACGTTGGACAGGCACGGGAATTCCGAGCAGTTGGGAAAAGATCGCCGCGGTTTCGGCGTGCCCCACAGCGCTTTCGATAACCGGTCGGGTGAGCAGTTCGCGGGCCGTTTCCAGCGGTATGGCGTCGATATGCAGACTAACGGGAAAGTGAGCGAGCATGTTGAGGGAAAAGGCATTGAGGAGATAGGTCATGATGAAGACTCCTTTCAGGATAATGACGAATGAGAACAGAGGAGAGCCGGTCCGGAGAGGATCGGCAGGACTTAGGAACGGGAGGCGTGGGACACGGTGGCGACCCACGTATGGATGGCGTGGGTCGAGAGCGTCCATGTGTCGGCAAAATGGGCGACAAAGGCCCACTTAAAATCTTGATAGAGCTGATCGGCTGTTGCCGTATCAACGGCATCCGCTAAGAGCGCATACGCCAAATCGGCGGGACCGGATCCGCCGTAGCCCCATTCAAAGCCCGTGGGGCTATGCCGCACGAGATGAGGGAGATCGCCGAGAATGTGTCCGTCGACGACAATGTGGACGATAGGGCCCTGGGTTGTGCGAAATCCGTGGTAAGCTTTCACGCAAGCATCACTCCTGCTGCTGAGAGTAAATTGAGTCTGCCGTGTGATAAACACGGCCGCGAGGCCGGAGTAGAGCACACAGCGTGTTCTGGCAGAGGAACGAAATACCATGTGGTGGAGGGCCGTCGCAGACCGTCATACAGATCAATAGGGCTAGTGGTGGGACAGAAACAGGATGAAAAACCCGACGATAATCACCATTAAGGTGCTCCAATACCCGTATTGCAAGCTGGTGAGTTTTTGATTGAAATGCGAGGTGGCCGGAAACCGGATTAGGGAAAACGAAAGGGTGTCGGATCCTCTCTTCTGATAAAAGAACGAACACAAGATGGCCCGGGAACGACAGGGATCTCCGCCCCATCAACGCGACCGCGCGAGCACAGGGACGGATCCGTGCGGTGAATGAGGGGAGTGCCGCCACAATCGCCACCACTGAGCCCCATCGGTTGCACCGATCGGAAACGCGTTAAGGCCCCAATGGACGGGCAGAATCCACCGCCACCACACCGCTAAGGTGGGATGCCACCAGAGCATAAGACACATCCACACGCCTTCGGCAATCGGCGCGGCAATCAAGGTTTGCCGGATTTGCGAGGGCGTTAGTCCTGTAACATCTAACGCCACACCAATGCGTCCATGCCGGAGATCCCAAACAGCGTGCAAAATCCGACCGCCATAGGAACGGGCGACGAGACTATGCGCCAATTCGTGGACGACGAGAAGTCCCACAATACTGATGAGCAACATTAGGAGTAAATGCGAAGATTGAATCATCAGGTATCGACCTTTCTGAGATCAGTGGGATTAATGATAAAACAGATAGCCAAGCCAGCCGTAGCGCCATTGATCTTCTTGCGCAGATAAGGTCCGCAGCGACGGAAAAGCGGCGGGCGGTCCCTGCTGCACGGTATCCCAAGCCGCGCGCATTTGCTGCGCCGCACGATCCGCCGAAAGACGGCCAATCCCGGTGCCGAGACCGGGACAGGTGCATCGCGTCACCGAATCGGACGGGTGTTGGGCATTCCACTCGGCCAGGGCCAAGAGCAGGCCGCGAAAGGCCAGATAGGCGTGCAGCGTGCTCCGAACGGGCCGCGGCGTCCGCATGGTGGGCGCGATAATCAAATGGGTGTAGGGCGTGTGCGGTGTGGGAACGATCAGGGCTTGCCCGATGAGAAGCTCGCCATGCGCCTGATGCCGAATGGCGATATTAGGAATTCCATCGAACACCCGATGCCAGGCGCGGATAAGCGCGGGTTTGCGGTCAATGAGGATGAGAGAACACAAACGCAACATGATCACCTCTTGAGTCACGATGTGAGCGAGAAAGATGAATTCCGGGATTCAGCGGGAAAGCTTTGCAAAATGGTGACGAGATACGGGATGTCTGCGGCATGAAAGGCGATGTATAGTGGTCCCCAAAAACTAGACAATTTTGGAGGCCGTCAAGTGTTACACTGGACATATGATGGCGAAACAAAAACGGCATTCTGCCACCTTCAAAAGTCCAGTGGTGCTCGAAATGCTCAAGGAAGAAAAAACCGTCAGCCAGATTGCCGCCGAATACGGCATTCATCCCAGTCAATTGCATCGCTGGAAGCGCCAGGCGCTCGAGAACTTTCCGCAGTTATTTACCGAGTCCCAAGCGCTCCAACAACAGGCCCAAGCCCACCAACAACAGCTGACCGAGCTTTATGCGGAAATCGGCAAACTGACCACACAAGTCGAGTGGCTCAAAAAAAAATCTGGCCTCGACCCTGACCCGCGATGAACGGATGACCTTGTTGGATCGGGGAGCGTATCCGCTCCCGTTGACGACGCAAGCCGCGTTGTTAAGCCTCAACCGCTCGAGCCTCTATTACCGGCCCGTCGGGCCGGATGCCGAGGAGATCGCTCTGAAGCATCGCATCGATGAAATTTACACCGATCGACCGTTTTACGGGTCCCGGCGGATGACGGCTCAGTTGAACCACGAGGGTTACGCCGTAAACCGCAAACGCGTGCAGCGCACCATGCGGGAGATGGGGATCTGGGGGCTCGCTCCGGGGCCCCAGACCAGCACCCGACATCCCCAGCACCCGGTGTATCCGTATTTATTGAAAGGCGTCACGCCGGCGTACCCCAATCATGTGTGGGGGATTGACGTGACCTATATCCGGATGGTGCATGGTTGGCTATACCTGGTGGCCATTATGGATTGGTATTCACGGTTTGTCGTGGCGTGGGAACTCTCCGAAACCTTGGAACTGCCCTTTGTGCTCACGGCCGCGGAGCGGGCGTTGGACAATGTATTGACGGAACGGCTGTGGCGCAGTGTGAAGTATGAAGAGGTGTATCTACACGATTACCGTTCACCCCGGGAAGCCCGATCGGGCTTGAGCCGATACTTTACGTTCTATAACTATCACCGGCTGCATCAATCCTTGGGCTACACGCCACCCGCGGCCTGGTATTCGCCCCTCCCGTCCCTCGACCGGGAGTGATGTTGCCCGGGATTGAATCCCCCACAGACAGCCCTACGGGCTGGGCCTCCTGTTTGTCGACGGGCCGACAACGGCCCTCGCCAAACAGGAGGGTAATGGTTCCGATGAAGACCCAAAGGAAGGAGGCCCATCTCACACTTTGGGGGTCAAAAATCTGTCTTGACAATGGGGTCCACCTTACAGTCACAGGATGGTCACCATCCCGGGCATGGCTTCCAGCCCTCGCGACCCGATCGCCTCGATGCGCGATGTTGGTCCGGTTGGGCTGGTACGAGGGCAACCAACCGTGACCCGGGTATGAGGCATGGGCAATGGACGCGGATTGATGAAGTTCTGACCCAGCAGATGATTCGCTCGGGGCTCGAAGGCGTCGCCGGTAGCCATCATGAGGCGTTGTGCGCTTTGACCAATGTTTGGCTACGCATTTTATCAGAGCTACAACGAAACCCGATTCCTGTTCCTGTCCGATCGGGGCCCGACACGCCGCGTAATCGTACAGTGCCATTTCTCGGGCGATCACTTCCTGGTGACCGACTAGCTGGCACGCCCCCGCTCACCGCGTACGGCGACCACGTCACGTGAACCACCTCCTTGAGCCTCTTTCGCGTTTAGGATGACATAATTGCGCCTTTTATTCGTGATGAACTGAATCTTGAAGCCTTACGAAAGCGGTCGGCCGTTTCTTGTGGTTTGAGAGAATTTCCCCGCCGCTCCGTGGCGAGAGGGGGCCGATAGTGGGGCGAGGTATGCTTAAAGTTCGTGAATGAGAAGATGCATTAGCACGTCTTTTTGATCCAGATCCCCTAACTGGCGATTAGGAATGCGAACGGGGCAGGGGAGACAGTCGGAGGTTATGGTGCCTACCAATACGGAGTAACCTGCTCATATCAGTGCCGAATGCGCTCGGGTCGCGCCGTTCAATCAGCCACATACTGGTCCCAGCCAGGGCAGGTGATTTTCGCGGATCTTCGTCACGACACAACTGTATACCCAAGAACTGCTGTGGGTGGATCAGCCTTCGAGAAGACAACGGCTTCGTGCGAAATAACGGCATAGTATTGTGCTAATAAGAGAAAATCTAAAACGGCATACAAGAAAGACGTATGCCGTTTAGTTTGATGTTCAGAACTAAGCATGAAAATGAAATACTTCAGGAATGACCTGCATTGAATGTCCCTGCTCGTCGGTCATTAGAATGTCAGCCATATACTCCTGCCATTTTTTATTGGCAGGATGGTTAGACAAAATTCGCATGGCTTCAGTGAAATCATTCACTTCCATATAGGCGAAGAGCGTATTTCCGTGCATGAAGATACTATACGTCTGTATCCCTACCTACCTTAGTTTTTTGTGTAAATCCTCGTGTTCTCATAGTTTTTTGTTAATCCCGGGACCTTTGCGACCGTCGACACGTGATGAACGACCTCACGAAGCCTACCAATGGATTGCAGGGTCTGAGCCCGAATCGTCCTCTGTTCAGGATGATGTCGTTCCCTGGTGCAGACGAGGGGAGCAGAATCTTTTGCGCAGGGTCTCGTGTGGCTCACTACGAAAGAGCGCACACATGCCCGAATGGTAGGGATCCTCTCCCTCGCCCCAAACGTCCCGGGACGTCCTCGTCACTTACGCTGCGGCAGCGGCCGTGGACCGGGAAAAGGCTCGCCCGGCATCGTAATGGACCTGGTGCCGTAAACAGGCCCACGCGATCCGCAAAAGTTTACAGGCCAGCGCCATCAACGCGGCTTTCGGCGCCAGGTGCTCCTGGAGTTCCCGATAGCGCGCCCGTGCGGGACCGTCGTGGGCAATGGCCACCAACGCGGCTTGATATAACATCTGCCGGACTTGCGGCCGCCCACGCTTAGCCAGATGGGTCTTCCCCTGATACTTTCCGGAGTTGTCGGACACCACGTTTAGACCAGCCATCCGTACCGCCTGCTGAGGATGGGCATAATCCGCCAAGTTCCCCAATTCGCCCAACAGTGTCGCCATGACCACCGGACCAAAGCCCGGAATCGCCTGCAAAGCGTCCGCTCCTGGCACTGAGGCCACCAATTCCTGCTGAGCGGCTTCTGTGGCCGCGAGCGCGGCGCACGCCGCGCGCCAATGCCCCAAGTACGCGGCTAACTGGGCGCGCGCACTCGTGTGCCCAGGCACCCCAATGGAGTCGCGATAGGCACTCATTAAGGCGAGAATGCCCCATTTTTCGTGGAAATTGAAACTAGCGATCCTGATGGCTCTCTGGTTTACTAGAGAGGTCTGAACCCATCTTGAGGAGGAATCGCTAGTGACTACCAGTATAAAGAAAAAATCGCTTCCCGAACAGTCGGTGACGGTGCCGTGGGTGGACATCCTCCAGGATGCCGAAGACGGGTTATTGGCGCTGTCGATCCGGGTCGGATTGCAGGTTTTGCAACAGATGATGGCGGCCGAGGTGGAGCAGTTGGCAGGGCCTAAAGGCCGTCATGATCCGCAACGCCAAGCGGTCCGACACGGGACCGAAGTCGGCAGCGTCTTTTTGGGGGATCGCAAAATCTCCGTTCCGCACCCCCGGGTGCGGGCCGCTGATGGCTCGGAGGAAATTCCGTTAGACACCTACCATCAGTTTCAGGACCCGACGCTGGCGACACAAGCCGTACTGGAACGCATGCTGTATGGCTTAGCGAGCCGCCAACAGCGCCATGCCGATGCAGCCTTTGAAGCCGCGATGGAGCAGCCAGGCCCCAGCAAAAGCACGGTGAGCCGCCGCTTTATCCAAGCCACCCAACAGGCCCTTGACCGCTTTCTCCAGCGCCGGTTGGATGACCGGACGTGGGTGGTGGTGATGATCGATGGTTTGCGTGTAGCGGACCATCTGGTGGTGGGCGCCTTAGGGATTGATGCGGACGGTCACAAGCGTGTCTTGGGATTGGTCGAAGGGGCGACAGAAAATCATACCGTAGTCATGGCCTTATTGCAGGATCTCATCACTCGCGGCCTGACGGCCGCGCAGGGATTACTCGTGGTCATCGATGGGGCCAAGGCCTTAGCCAAAGCCGTGCACGACGTCTGGGGAGACCAAGTCCTCATCCAACGCTGCCAAATCCACAAGCAACGGAATGTGCTCGACCACCTGCCGAAATCGGCCGAAAATCGGGTCCGCCAGCGCTTACGGAAAGCGTATCAAGAACCGGATGCGGACAGGGCCGCGCAGGCATTAGAAGCGCTCGCGAAAGAGCTCGAACGGGATCATCCCGGCGCCGCTGGGAGTCTCCGGGAAGGACTGGCGGAAACGTTAACCGTCCATCGATTGGGCCTGCCGGGCCTCTTACGCCAAACGTTGGCGAACACCAATGCCATGGAATCCATCAACAGTCAATTTCGGACCCATGCGCAAAATGTCAAACATTGGACCAATGGGCAACAAGTCTTACGCTGGTTGGCGTCGGCGAGCTTTTTTATCGAAGACACGTTGACGCGGATCCCCGGCTATCGCGAGATTCCCGTGTTGCAAACGGCCTTAAAAGCCACGTGTTCCAAAACGCCGGAACAAAAAACCGAGCAAATCGGTTAAATCACGAGAAAGGATGCGCTAGCGAAATTCCACGAAGCTTGGGACAACCTCCATTAAGGCCGCCGCCCGTTTGGGGCCGACCCGATGATGGGATGCCTCCAGCAAGCCCATGACCAAGTCCTCGAAGGGATACCCCAACACGTCAGCCGGCAAGGGCACGGTGTCCAGCACCCACAGGGCCGCCATGCCATCCCAGGCTTTGAAGATCCGCCGAAATTCCGGGGCATAGACATCAATCCACCCCTGAATGCGATTCTGCCAGCGGACAACGTCCGCCTTCTGCTGGCGTCGGGTCACGGACAACGTGGCCAGCTCGCTCCAGACTCCCTCACGCGGCGTCCAGTGCATGTACCGCCCCTCGGCGACTGCCCGGGCAATAATCCCGGCATCCTTGGCGTCGTTTTTCGAGGGCGTGTGGTCGTCGACTTCTTTGAGCTTGTGCGTGTGTAATGGATTGACTAAGACGACGGTCACGCCGGGTTGTTGGCGCAACCAGTGCGCCAGGGGCATCCAGTAGGGGCCGGTTGATTCGAGTCCCACGACGAGGCGCTGCCCGACCGGGCGGCAGGCCCACATCGACTCGAACCCGCTGCGGGTATTGGCAAACCGCACGGGCTTTCCAGCCGACAACCCGTTGGGAAACAGCCACTGGATGTAATGCCAGCCTTGGGCCACGTCCACCCCTCCAATCACGGCGCCTTGGACCGCCGCTTTGCGTTGATCAATTGTCGATGTAGAATGCATCTATAAGTCCTCCTTGGTCTGGTGTTGGGTCTGCACCTTCAACAGTACCAAAGGGGGATTTTTTTCTTCAACGGTCAAAGTTCGCCGAAATCACATCTCTACAGGACGCTCATGAAACGCCTGTAATAGTTCTGGATAGACATGCTGATGGCGAACTCGATACTCTATTTCGGTTCCTGGATGAATCTTTAAGACAAATCCCACGCGTTGCACAGATTCCACCTCCATATTAACGGTGAAGTATTTACGCCATAGATTTCACGTGATTAATTTCTTCTAGAGTCTTCCCGCTTGTTCGAGGTCCAAATACGCCACCTACGATGAGGTTGTAGGTGAACATGAGCGTAATCATCAAGGCAATTGCCTTAAAGCCCCCAATAGCGGCCGTAACAACCGGGAGATAAAAACTCCAAATTCCTAATATGAGACGCATAATTGACCATAAGAAACCTTGAGCAGTATTGCGGATTTCAGTAGGAAATAATTCAACGGACCAAATTCGTTGTAACGGCCATAAACCGATACCTTGTCCGACACCGAATAAGATAACGTTGGCATACGCGACAAACGGATTGGATATGGGAGCAAATAACAAGATAAAGAAGGCCAGTGCACATAAGAACGAGCTAATAGCATAAAGCACGCGTCTGTCAATGCGATCATTTAGGGGCATAAAGACAAACACGACCGCTAAAATGGCTAATAAAAAATAGAGTATTTCCATAAGGTCAGATGTTGTGGCCTTTGTTGCGCCAATCGTTTTAAAAATGTAGGGGAAGAAGAATCCGTATGTGCCCGCCGGTATGCCCCATAGTACATAAATTGGGGTGATGAACAGTAACCTTTTCACGTTTCGCCGTTGAAATAAATCTTTGAAACTCATTCTAGAGGAGGGCGCTGGTTGTGGGGTGAGGGGGACAGAAATTTCCTTTTCCAATTGCAGAAGTTCTTCGGTTTTCCCATGGCTATACGCCCAGCGGGGTGACTCGACGAGTGATCGCCGTAATAAATAAGTGACAAGGGCGACAATGAATAGACTTCCGAATAGAAGACGCATGCCGAGTAACCCGAGGGGATTAAGTGCCAAGGCTAGTAAGAGAATGACAATGGGACCAACATACCAAAATATGTTGGTCATTCCCATCAATTTGCCGCGTGCTCTTTTGGGAGCATACTCGGCAATTAGAGACCATGATGTAGGAACATCTGCTCCCACTGCAAAACCCATAACAAGATAACCGGTGATTAACATGAAGGGACTTAAAGCAAAAATCACGAGAAGGGTCCCAAACATGTAAAGAAGCAAATCAATGTTGTAAATGAATTTTCGGCCAAAGCGGTCACCTAAAAATCCTGCAACGAAAGCGCCTACGGCGGTAGAAATACCATTGGAGCTGAATGCAGCAATGAGCCCGACGAGGGATAGACTCATATGAAAATATTTAATCCATAACAACAAAGCTACACCGCCGGCTACGATGGATCCCGCATCCAAATAATCCCCCATGCCCGATAAAACAGTCCACCACCAATGTTTCCCGGTTAATTGAGAATCGTCAATATTGGTAAATGCTGATTGGGACATGACTCTGCCTCCTTAGGTAAATTACAATTGAGTTCATAAATATGAAAACAAGTTCACAACACTACGCATAGTATATTCGATATTAGTCGCACAATTCCTTCTTATATGATTAGACTGTGAAAATTTTATTGCGGTGTTCGCCACGCTTCTGGGTCTGTGGCTCCACATTCATGAGAAATGAGACGGCTGTAGTGAGTGATCGTTTGGACCATGCGATCTCGATGAGAGGAACTAAAGCGGTCTTTAGGGACAGAAATACTCACGGCCGCCATGACGTGGTTGTTCATTCCCAAAATGGGAACAGCGACGCAACGAATATCAGGGGAATATTCGCCCCAGTCTGTGGCATACCCGTCTATTCGAGTGACATCAAGTTTGTCTAATAATTTTTGCAAAGTAGGGGTGGTGAGGGACGTATAAGTGGGTAACTTATCGGGATACAGGCGGGTGACGTCGGTTTTTGGCAGTGCAGCCAAGATAGCTTGCCCAATGCCGGTAGCATAGGCAGGAAGGCGGATTCCGACATGAGACGCTAATTGTAAGGGATGGCTGGATTCAACTTTGGCTACATACATAACATTGCCTTGATCCAATATGGCTAATTGAACGGTTTCATTTAACTCGTTTCGAATAGTTTGTAAGTACGGCCAGGCGACAGGAACAATTTGAAGACTTTGAGCCCATGTTGATGCCCATTCCCATATTCTGCTGCCCAAACTGTAGCGCTTGGTCAGGTGATTATATGTCAGAAGACGTTGTTGGGTCATTGTTGTCAATAATTCGTGTAGGCTGCTTTTGGGTAATTGGCTTGTTTCCAGCAGCTCCGAAAATGTTAAACCGGGAGGATGAGCGGATACTATTTCTAAAATGTCTGCGACGCGGAGTGCTGATTTTACGGAATTCAAAGCTAACCTCCTATAAGAAATCATTTATATAGATATTAAAAAGGCAGGTCGAATTTGTGATTGTTATCTTACCATATGTGTTCGAAAGCCCTAGGGCGATAAAGACAAAACTTTTATCTTTTAAGCAGGAAATATATCGATAATGTCGAATAGAATATATAACGAACTATAGTTCATAAGTAAGAACTGGAGGCGTTGCCTTTGTACAATGTTTGGGTAGAAGAGGTAGCCGATTTGGGTAAGGTTCCTGGGCCGGAGATATTTTGGATGGCTCGTTTTGGAGAATGGTTGCCGCTGAAGATACATGTTCTTTTAATAGTCGGTGAGGGGCGTACGATTTTAGTGAACACGGGGCCGCCTTTAGATTATTTGGAACACATGAACAGCGTCTGGCGTGAAGAGTTAGGTGATCAAGCCCACATGACGGTTCAGCCATCTCAACATATCGAAACAGTGCTCAGCCGTCATGGAATATCGTGTGAACAGGTCGATACCATCATTGTGACTCCTTTACAAGCCTACGCTAATGGAAATATTGATAAGTTTCCCAATGCGCAGATCTGTGTATCGCGTAAAGGATGGATCGATTTATTTGCGCCGCGCTTTTTTGACCCAAGAAGGCATATGGCAGTTCCAGACCGGTTGTTACAATACCTTCTTTTTGAGGCATGGCCTAAAAGGCGAGTACGCCTGCTAGAAGACCAGGATGAGGTAGCACCAGGCATTCGAACAATTTGGGTAGGAACGCATCATCGGAGTTCTTTAGCTGTAATGGTTCCCACGGCTCGGGGCCTTGTGGCTTTTAGTGACATCGTTTTTTACTACGAAAATATTGAAAACAATCATCCCCTTGGCATTCAAGAAAGCATGGAAGAATGTCGCATTGCTTACCAGATGCTGAGAGAAAAAGCCGATATAATCGTTTCCCCGTACGATCCATCCACTATGACGAGGTTTCCACAAGGGGTAATTAGCGTTGCAACAGAATAGAATGGCACGGTGAATTCAATGAGAGGGCGAAAAGTGATGAAAACTTTAACATGGACGGCTAAAGAGACTATGAGCATTTTATCAGCCCCCGCACCTGTTCCGGAGCCGGGATGGATTGCATTACGGGTAGCTGGTGTAGGAATTTGTGGCTCTGAGCTCTCGGGTTACTTGGGGCACAATGAGCTTCGAAAACCGCCGTTAGTCATGGGGCATGAGTTTTCGGGGGTGGTTGAAGAGGTAGGTCACGGGGTAACAAACGTCAAAATTGGTGATTTAGTCACTGCCAATCCCCTGGTGACGTGTGGAAGATGTATTCATTGCTTGCGGGGAGAACGGCAACGTTGTGAATCTCGGCGGATCATTGGAATCGATTTTCCGGGTGCTTACGCAGAGCGTGTTCTGGTTCCTTCAAATCAGTGTTATGCGGTAAAAGACGCGATTGACGGTGCGCTGGTTGAACCGTTGGCGTGTGCGGTCAGAGCCGTCGGGCTAGCCCGTATAAAAGTCGGGGATACGGCTGTAGTCATCGGTGCAGGAATCATAGGACTTATGACGGTACGTTTACTTGGTTTATCGGGGGCTAAACGCATTGCGGTAGTCGATCCTAATGACGAACGCTTAAAGATTTCCCAACTATGGGGTGCTACTGAGATGGCTCCTAATCTGGGTGCCTTGTTAACAGATAATCATCCCCAGAGTTTTGATTGTGTGATAGATGCCGTGGGGTTGTCGACGACTCGCCGGGACAGTTTGAATGCCCTCATTCGGGGAGGCCGAGCTGTCTGGATTGGACTTCATGAGGCCCTAACCCATCTCGATGGAAATCAGATAGTTCGTGATGAACTCGAAGTGCGAGGTAGCTTTTGCTATACCGATGATGAATTTATCCGTGCGGTGAGTTTAATTAATTCGCAAAAGTTTCTTCCTGTAGACCGTCAATGGCTCGATGTGAGATCTCTCGAAGAAGGGCCTGCAGCGTTTAAAGAATTAGTCAATGGGTCGCCATTCTCCAAAATCATCTTAACATTTTAGGGTTTTGGCTTACCTCTGCGATTAATTATCAAGCGCTCACGTCGAGTCGCATTTAAAGAATGTTAATAGAATGTTAATTCTGGTCATACAGGGGGATGAGGGATGAAACTAGCCAGTGCCATAGTCAAAGGGGGCGAGGAGGTTGTTTGGGTATCCTCACGGGGCTATGTATCGTTTGTTGACTTAGCAGCCTATTACGGCCAAAGAATCAAGCCTTTCACCATGGACCAATTGATGCAAGATGCGGACCGATTTAATTATTGCCAAGACCTGATCCAAAGAGCTCTCAGCGATCAACTGGTGTTGGATACACCCATTGATAAATTACTGGCTCCTGTGCCTTATCCTAAGAAAATCCTATGCGTGGGGCTTAATTATCGTCCTCACGCACGAGAGTCTCAAATGGAAATACCGAAATATCCTGTGTTATTTTCGAAATATCCCAACGCCGTCGTTGCTTCCGGCGATTTGATTCATCCACCCCAGGATGCTCTAGAGATGGATTACGAGGCTGAACTCGTTCTTATTATAGGCAGGACTTGTGCGCACGTAACGGAAGACACAGCCTTGGATTATGTATTCGGTTACTGTAATGGCAATGACATTTCGGCTCGCGACCTGCAATTTCGTACGGGACAATGGTTATTGGGCAAGAGCTGTGATGGATTTGCGCCTATGGGTCCTTATGTTGTAACGACTGAAGATATTGATGATCCAGATAATTTAGAGATTCTAGGAAAGCGGAATGGGGAAATAGTTCAGCATTCCAACACCCGCGAAATGATTTTTTCTTGCCGTTATCTTATCAGTTACATTTCTCATTATATGACGCTATATCCCGGTGACGTGATATTTACGGGCACTCCTGAAGGAGTGATTTTGGGACAGCCCATCCATGCTAGGAATTGGTTAAAACCGGGTGAAACTCTTTCGGTATCAGTGGAAGGGCTGGGAGAATTGGTAAATGAAATTGGGACACCACAAGCGAACACAAAGTCATGAGTGTCAGGGAAGAGGGGTTCGAGTCATGGCATTAACAGGAAAAGTGGCGGTTGTTAGCGGAGCCTCCCGCGGCATTGGGCGTGCGATAGCCATACGGCTGGCCCAGGAAGGGGCTAAAGTCGTCATTGATCATCCGGGAGATGACGATGCAGCACTTGAAACAATGTCGGATATTCAAAAATTCGGCGGTGAGGCGATTAGTGTGAAAGCAGATGTCTCAAGCTCCCCAGAGGTAGAATTTCTGTTTCGAGAAACTCTGGAGACATATCATACGGTAGACATTTTAGTTAACAATGCCGGAATTTGTCCCTTTGTCGATTGGTTTGAGGTGACAGAGGACTTATGGGACCGTGTGCACGCCATTAATTTAAAGGGGGCGTTCTTATGTTCTCAATATGCCTCGAAAATCATGCGCGATCATCATCACGGGGGAAGAATCATTAGCATCAGTTCAATTTCTGCGTTGGTTGGAGGCGGATTACAAACCCATTACACCCCAACGAAGGCGGGAATTCGATCCCTCATGCAATCGTTGGCGATTGTACTGGGGCCTTATGGGATTACATGTAATTCCATTCTGCCCGGCAGTATCCTAACCGATATTAATCGAGACCATTATGCGGATAAAAAAATTCTCGAACGAGATGTAAACCGCATTCCCTTAGGACGTTTAGGGACTCCGGATGACATTGCTGGCGTCGCGGCCTTTTTAGCTTCAGATGATGCACGGTATATTACGGGAGCCGACATATTGGTAGATGGGGGATTGTTTGTGAATTTACAGTGAAAAGCCATAAATGGAGTTTTATGAGGAGGATTTATTCCGGATGAAAAATAACCTGAAAATTGTTCAATTACGAACTTATACGTTATCGCAAGCGGGAGGTGACTATCATGCCCAGAATACGGATCACTGGATTGTTGGAGAAATAGCGACACCCATGTCCATTTACCCACAATATCGTTCCCGTCGGTCTTCGTGGGGCATTGATGTTTTAGGAACTATTGTCGTGGAAATTGAAGCGAGTGACGGAAGTATTGGATTTGGCGTGAGTACTGGCGGACAGATCGCTTCGTGGATTATCGAACATCATTTGTCACGTTTCATTGTGGGGCAGAGTCCGTGGAATATTGAGATGATGTGGGACCAAATGTATCGGTCAACGCTATACTATGGCCGAAAAGGTGTAGTCATGAACGCCATATCGGCCATTGATTTGGCACTTTGGGATTTGCTTGGGCATATTCGTCAAGAACCGGTCTATGCCATGCTAGGAGGGGCCGTACGTGACTCGCTACAATTTTATGCTACCGGGCCAAGACCTGACGTAGCCAAAACACTGGGTTTTATTGGGGGTAAACTTCCCTTGCAATATGGGCCTGCATCTGGGGAAGAAGGATTGCGAAAGAATATTTCTGCGGTTCGTGAAGCGAGAGAGCATGTTGGGGATGACTTCTGGTTGATGCTTGATTGCTGGATGGCATTGGATTTACCCTATGCGATTCAATTAGCCGAAGCAATGATGCCGTATCATGTTAAGTGGATTGAAGAATGTTTTCCACCTGACGATATCTGGTCTTATCAGGCATTGCGCCAAGTGCTAAATAGGAAAATGTTGGTAAGCACGGGAGAACACGAAGCGACGCGTTGGGGTTTTCGATTATTATTAGATAATGCGGCAGCGGATTTTATTCAACCGGATGTAACGTGGTGCGGGGGGATAACGGAATTAGTGAAAATAGCAGATGTGGCAGAAAGCCATGGAGTATGGGTTATTCCGCATGGTTCAAGTGTATACAGTTATCACTTTGTTATTACGCGCAACAGCAGTCCGTTTGCGGAGTTTTTGATGATGCATAAACATGCTACTAAAGTTGTTCCAATGTTTTCACCGCTTCTTTTGAATGAACCCATTCCCGATAATGGCCGCATGAAGCTTTCCGATAATCCGGGTTTTGGCGTCGAATTGAATCGAGAAATTTTAATGCCTTTGGGTAACGTTTCCTCTGCGCCGTCTTAGCATGTCGGAACCAATTAGACTCCTAAAAACATTAAAACTCCTTACTATCAAAATCTTACACTGGTTATTAGATAATCGTTAGCAGAGATTCGTATCGCATTCAGGCGGGATAGGGAAAGAAGGATGATATGTTCGTGAAACGTGTGCAACTGTTTGTGACATGCTTAGCGGATCTCATGCACCCCAAAGCGGCGATTGCCGCGGTGCATGTGCTGGAACGGCGAAAAGTCTCCGTCGAATTTCCCGAGAATCAAACGTGTTGTGGTCAATTTAGCTACAATGCGGGCTATCACCACGAGGCCGCCATCTTGGCGAGACATTTCCTCACGGTTTTTGAAGCCGGCACTCACGGTGAATCCCCGGACATTGTGTCGTTGTCGGGGTCGTGTGCCGCGATGGTTATCCAGACCTATCCGCAATTATTATATGAAGATGCCTTAGCACAAGGCGAATCCGAAGACGTGGCCGAACACTGGAAACAACGGGCCGTGCAATTAGGAGAACGTCTCCATGAATGGTCGATGTGGCTGAACCAGCATTGTCCGTCGGCACCCGCGACCACCCCGACAATCCCTGTCGCCTATCATTTGGGCTGTCATATGCGCCGGTTGTTGCCGGGTGCGCAGGATGCGGCACAAATGTTAGGACATTACGGCATCGAAGCCTTAGAACCCGACGATGCGGAGCAATGTTGTGGGTTTGGTGGGACGTACAGTGTGACAGAACCCGTGATCTCGACCACGTTAGCGGATGAGAAATGGCAACACATCGACCAATTACGGGAGAGCACGGGGGCCCTGTGCTTGACCAGTGCGGATCTCGGATGTCTTCTCCATCTGAAAGGCCGCCTCATCCGGCAAGGCTCACAATTCCCCGCGTGCCATGTGGCGGAATTGGTGGATTTGGCGGATCAAAAGCGTCTGTCCGTGGAACAGATTCAGGCGGCCGGACTGAAGGGAGGCCAATAAATGGCGGGACAACTCCCTTATGATCATCGCCCCTGGGCACTTAGGCGCACGCTCGCTCTGCACGATCACACGATGCGCAACACGATCGGTTTTGTGACACGGCGCTTTACCGTCGCCAAACGGGAAGCGTACCGCCAACATCCCGAGCTGGAAACTGCTCGCCTTGTGGCGGTTCAAGAAAAGCGCCAAGCCATTCGCGACCTCCCGGAACTCCTCGCAACACTCCGAGCGCGTATTGAAGAGCATGGCGGACAAACCTATCTTGCGGCGAATGCTCACGACGCCGTTCATCGTGTTCTGAACATTGCCCACCATGAGCAGGTCCGTTTGGTGATCAAGAGTAAATCGATGGTGACCGAAGAAATTGAATTAAACCGCGCCTTGGAGCAAGCAGGCATTGTGGTCCGGGAAACCGATCTCGGGGAATACATCATCCAATTAGCCCACGAGAAACCCTCTCATATCCTCGCACCCGCCGCGCATCGGAACCGTCATCAAATCGATGAATTATTCGAACACGATGCGGCCCAGCAGGGGGTGATGCCACCCCGGAGCGATGACATTCACGATTTGACGGCGTATGCCCGGCAACGATTACGGCAGGAGTTTCTGGCCGCCGATATGGGCGTCACGGGGGGGAATTTCTTGGTCGCAGAAACCGGGACGCTGGTTCTCATTACCAATGAAGGGAATGCCGATATGGTCACCACCCTGCCGCGGATTCTCGTGTCGATTGTGGGCGTCGAGAAAGTGATCCGCGACTGGGCCTCTTTAATTCACCTGATTCAACAACCGGCGATGAGTGGGATTGGCCGTCATCTTTCGTCGTATACGACCCTCGTGCAGGGGCCCAAACAGGCGGGATCGGCCGATGGTCCGATGCAGTGGCACGTGATATTGGTGGACAACGGGCGCATGGCTTTGCGGGATACGGCCTTTGAGGATGTGTTGAGCTGTATCCGGTGTGGCGCATGTTTAAATGTCTGCCCCGTCTTTCGCGAAGTGGGGGGCCATGCGTACGGCAGTGTGTATCCGGGTCCCATTGGCATCGTCGAAACCCCGTTGTTGACAGATTTCGCGATGTTGCCGGAGTTGCCTTCTTCGTTGTGCACGCTCTGCCATGCGTGCCAAGAAGCGTGCCCCATGGAGATCAACTTACCCCAACATATTGTTGATTTGCGCCGTATCCAGGTCCAACGTAAAATGACGCCGGGCCTGTGGGATTGGACGATGAAAACCTGGGCCCGTTTTTGGTCGACTCCCGGCGGATATCGGCGTTCGGTTCGTATTGCCCGCCTGGCCACCCGCTTATCCGGCCAACACCAATCGCTGCATGCGGCACCGGGAGTCTTTGCGGGATGGTTTGAAACCCGCGATATGCCCGCCGTGGCCGATCAAACCTTTCATGAATGGTGGCCAAAGCGGCATCAACCCACATCAACCGATCAATGACGGGAGGAGGATGCGGTGATGCGTGTGATACAACAATTTGATCAACAATGGCAGAAGAACGGGGCAAAAATTTATCATGTGGCGCCTTCCGAACTTTTTCTAGATTCAACTCCTCTTCCGCACGTGATGGGTGAAAGCAGAGGAATTTATCCCGAGGGTCTCGATGGCACCTGCGTGTAAATCGTGTCTGTGAAACCCAATGCGGCCAAAATGGCCGCTACCGGCTGGGTGTGAACCGCCGGGACAAAGAGTTGACGGGTCTGGGCATCGAGGGGCATGACAATCAGTCCGCGCAGATGATGTAACACTTCCTGCCCGGTGGGCCGCGCCAATAGACCGCGGGTTGGCGTGGGAAGGGGCGGGGCCTGTCGCGCCCGGCGTTCGATGAGGCTGAGTACCAACGCGGCGAGCAAGAGCACATAGCCTAAGGCCTCGACCCGTTCCGGCTTTTGCACATAGAGCGCATCCACAAAGGTCGGATCTTTTAAAAAGCGAAAGCGTTGTTCAATGACGGTCTGCCCTTTGTATTCTTCGAGTAATCGGCGGGCATCAAAGGGCGTGGAGGGCAGATTCGTGATTAACACAAAGGTGGCTGCCCGGTCCTGTGCTGCCTGCACGCGTTCGATTCCGCCCCCCAATTTTGGACATTTGCGATCTCTTTCACGCGGATACGCATTGGGACATCCTATCAGCCCTACGGGCTGGGACTGGGGGACAGGGGCCAGGGCGTCACCTCGCCCCTGTCCCCCAGTGCAAAAGTCGCTAGCTTTTCTACACTTTGACGGGCATCCAGGTCGCTTGCCCTCCAGCGACTCGTTGTCGCATCGTCGCCGGGGACCAAAATTCTAGGCTCCCATGCAGTCGATCTTGGTTATAAAAGGCAATCCATCGCGTTATGGCCGCATAGGCCTCGCCATATGTGGCAAATTCTTGAGTGAGACACTCGCGCTCCAACTGAGCATGCCACGACTCAATAAAGGCGTTTTTATTCGGCGTGGCCACCGGAATGCGTTCATGTTCCAGACCATAGGCGGCACAAGCCGTTTCGAATGCCTCGGCGATAAACTGGGGGCCATTGTCGGTCCGCAGAACGGGAGGCGTCTGCCATTCCGATTGACGCTGCATCACCGCGTGTTTTAAGGTTCGCACAACATCCGTCGCCTGACAATGGAGTCCCATGTGGTAGGCAATAATCATGCGGTCACACACATCGATAATGGCTTGGAGATACAAAAACCGATCCTCGCCCGCGATATACACATAGGTAATGTCCGTTTGCCAGAGCTGGTTGGGAGCCGTGATGATGCGGTTCCGCGCCAGCCGGCGCGGATGCCGGATGCGGCGTTTTCGCTGAGGCCATAATAAGTGCCACTGTCGAAGGAGGCGATACACCTTTTTGAAACTAATCTGTAGATGATAGCGTCGTCGCAAGACCCATGTGATTTTGTGATACCCATAAGCCGCATTCTCCGTCGTCAGAATATCGGTAATCCAGTCCATAATCTGGCCATCGGCGATTTTCTGGCCATTTTGTGTGACGCTGTATCCTCGCGGAGGTCGACCCGGCGCCTGATGGCGCCGATCCGGTTCAGGATGGCGTTGACGATGACGCCACGCATAAAAGGTGGCCCGTGAAAGGCGAATCGTCGCACACCATCGGCGAAGGGACACCTGGGGAGCGCGGCGATGCCAGTCCATCACGTGTTCACACAATTCTGTCACGGACGGATCCCCTTTTTTTGCAGCAGATCTTGAAGCATGGCAATCTGCAGATCTTTTTCCCCGAGTAATTTTTTTAACCGGTCATTTTCGTCTACCAGACTCATGAGATCGTGGGGATGGTGGGCCGCCTTCACCGCCTCACGCACCCAGCGACGCACCATGGATGGACTCAGTTGATGACGACGAGCGACTAATGTCGCATTTTGCGTGTCTTGAGCTTCTTGAACAATCTGTTGCTTGAATTCCGGTGAATAGGTTTGACTCATCGTGCACACTCTCTCCTCTAAACTGATAATTATCCTACCAGGAGAGATCGCGATTGTCTCGTCTTCTTAAGGGGCTTAAAAGTAGGTATCCGTGACCGAGCGCGCGCCGCCCGTGCCGAGGGTTTGGGCGGTCGATTGGGTTTGAATCCGATTCCGCCCCCCAAATTTGGACATTTGCGATCTCTTTCACGCGGATACGCATTGGGACATCCTATCAGCCCTACGGGCTGGGACTGGGGGACAGGGGCCCGGGCGTCACTGCGCCCCTGTCCCCCAGTGCAAAAGTCGCTAGCTTTTCTACACTTTGACGGGCATCCCGGTCGCTTGCCCTCCAGCGACGCGTTGTCGCATCGTCGCCGGGGACCAAAATTCTCCGCTCCCATGCAGCCGATCTTGGTTATAAAAGGCAATCCATCGCGTTATGGCCGCATAGGCCTCGCCATATGTGGCCAATGCTTGAGTGAGACACTCGCGCTCCCACGGAGCATGCCACGACTCCATCAAGGCGTTTTTATTCGGCGTGGCCACCGGAATGCGTTCATGTTCCAGACCATAGGCGGCACAAGCCGTTTCGAATGCCTCGGCGATCAACGGGGGGCCATTGTCCGTCCGTAGAACGGGAGGCGTTTGCCATTCCGATTGACGCTGGAGCACCGCGTGTTTTAGAGTTCGCACAACATCCGTCGCCTGACAATGGAGTCCCATGTGGTCAGCAATAATCATGCGGTCACACACATCGATAATGGCTTGGAGATATAAAAACCGATCCTCACCCGCAATATACACATAGGTAATGTCCGTTTGCCAGAGCTGATTGGGAGCCGTAATGATGCGGTTCCGCGCCAGCCGGCGCGGATGCCGGATGCGGCGTTTTCGCTGAGGCCATAATCAGGGTCCCTGTCGAAGGAGGCGATACACCTTTTTGACACGAATCTGTAGATGATAGCGTCGTCGCAAGACCCATGTGATTTTATGATACCCATAGGCCGCGTTCTCCGTCGTCAGAATATCGGTAATCCAGTCCATCATCGGGCCATCGGCAGATCTTTTTCCCCGAGTCATGTCTTTAATCGTTCATTTTCGTCTACCAGACTCATGAGATCGGGGGGATGGTGGGCCGCCTTCACCGCCTCACGCACCCCACGACGCACCATGGATGGACTCAGCTGATGACGACGAGCGACTAAGGTCGCATTTTGCGTGTCTTGAGCTTCTTGAACAATCTGTTGCTTGAATTCCGGTGAATCGGTGTGATGCATCGTGCACACTCTCTCCTCTGAACTGATCATGATCCTACCAGGAGAGATCGCGATTGTCTCGTCTTCTTAAGGGGCTTAAAAGGCATCGGCACGCTCCCCGATTTTGCCGAGGGGAACCCAGGCGTTGGCCGCCAAGGCGGCCGTTTTCGCCTCTTGCGCCGCCCGAAAGGTATCCGGACAACGCGAGAGAAAGCGGAGCGAACGGTCAGCCATCGCCTTTAAGTTGGGGCCCGTGACGAGAGCGGAATCGGCCACATAGACGAGTTGTTGCAGTTGCTGGGGCGAAAAGTCATCGTCTAAGGCCGCAATCATCTCGGCATTGAGGGTTTTATCACTGAGATTCCCGTCTTGCACCGTGCCCACCACGGGAATGCCTTCCCGCGTCCCCAACAGCGTCAGAAGAATTTGACGAAGATCGGGACGATGATCCTTGGAATGGCCATAGGTGGGATGCACTCCGCTTGCCGAGTCAGGGTCCGGATACGTGCCATAGACCGAGCGAGTCGTACGATCCCCGTGGACAAACACCGGATTATCGGGCGTCCACACGTGGTCGTGCAAGAGTGCTCGCGTGGCGACGGCACTGAAAACGGTGGCACCGCCGGCAGCGGCGACTTTGTCCAAAGCGCGTCCGAGCGCATCATCGGTAAAATCGGCCGCGGTGCGGCCGGATCCCAATAACAAGGGCACATCGGTCAACTGAAACTGCGCGTGAACGCGATACAGCGGTTGACGAGCGGTGAGCAAATTGACGATGAGCGCGAAAATCCGTTCACCGGGCGACAGATGGCAACGCTGCGCATCCCACGCAACGGTCTGATTCACGGTCTCGACCAATCCGATTTCCTCACAGAGGGCCCGGATGACCGGTCCGGCGCCCACAACGAGGGGTGTAGGCATGGGTGTGTTCATAAGAGATGACTTCGCCAGGCAAGGCACCATCTCCTTTGCGATCAGCCCCCAAAAAATAATTTTTTGTTCTCACCACGTGCGGAAGGTAAGATTCAACATCATACTCAAGATCCAATCGGTCTTTATAAATTCGCGTAGCGCTTGGTCATCGTTGACAATCTCTTGTGGTAAATTCCACGCCACTGCGACACCTTAGCAGGATTTTCCATCCTCGTTGTCGAAGACTTCCCATGACGACTTAACAACGACCTCCCTGGCGGTGGGTCTTCGGCGTTACGCAGGGCAATGCCCATTCAGAAAAGAGACGCCCACGCCGCACATGGGGCACCCACAGGAATGAAAATGGGGGCCGGCACTCGGGGACGGTACCATATACCGTATCTTGCAAGTCAATGCCGCTAGATACGGTATGGAGCCGGCCAAGAAGTGTTTACGAAGGTTCGTGAGGTTGTCAGCGAACAATGTGGCGAGAATTACAGCTAGGTGTCGCCACCCGTCCGCGGACTAGTTGGATTCAACGGGTGATTGAAAATGGGGAAGAATCATAGGAATGGTAAGTTATTTTAAGAGTTGAGATGTGAATAGTTATCAGAGTGTGCCATTAAACAATCGCAATTTAGGTTATAGGAAGAGGTGGTTTTAGAGTGAGGGTTCGAAAACTTAAGATTTTCGGTTTGTATGACTTGTTTGATTTTGATGTTAGCTTTGAAGATAACGAAACGGTCATTCATGGAATCAATGGTTCTGGCAAAACCGGAATACTGCAGGTACTGGGGTGGTTTGTTACCGGGAACATTGAAAGATTAGCAAACGTGGAATTTACTCAGGCTGGTCTTGAATTCGAAGATGCTGGAGGACATTTGATTGCATATCAGCTAGTACAAGATAAGCGGAGTTCTAAGGTGGAAATCTATAAGAATCAAAAAAAAATCGGACATTACATTCGATCCTCACGTGCTTATGGCGAAAGTCAAGAGGATGAAGACACTTTGCAACAATGGCGAACTGAGTTGAGCCACAGTTTGAGGGCTTCTTTTATTGCCGTTTCCCGTTATGGGGAAACTCGTTTTCGGACTCGTTCGATAATACCCAAGGACCCCTATGACACGGCTTATTCACGAAGTACACGTTCGTCGCTTGAAAATGCTGTGTGGCGTGCGGAAAATATATTCGCCCGAGCACAGGCTGCCGCTACTAACCAAGAACGAGTGGTTTTGACAAAATTGCGCAACGATCTTATTAACCGTATTGCCGAGCCGTTTAGTTTAGATGATAGTACTAAAACTGGTGAATGGGAAGAACGGCTTTTGTCTGTCAGTGAAAAAATCGATCAATATTCAGATCATGGAACAAAATTAATAGATATTGATCCTGACGCGCTGCTTGAGGCAATAGTGGGCGACGATACGAATAAGCGTCTGGCTGCTGTAGCAGTGGTGCAACAATTGGAACGACTTTCAGGGATTATTGGTCGTCATTTTAGCCAAGTCGAGCAAATCAGACAACGGACAAGAAGCTTTGCAGACGCCCTACAAAGCTTCTTTGGAGACACGTACAAATCGGTGACCATAGACGAAAATAGGGCCACCTTGGTATTTACCTATGGGGAAAAGTCATTGTTCCCCAGACACTTTTCCTCCGGTGAAATGGAGATTTTTATCATGTTAACGTATGCCGCATTTGGAGAGGACGGATTAGGACCTCCCGAGTTGCTGATAATTGACGAACCGGAATTATCACTACATACCGCATGGCAGGAGCGTCTATTGCCAACGATAAGGCAATTAAACCCGGTTGGGCAAATAATCATTGCGACCCATTCCCCCGAAATAGCCGCAACAAGCTTGGATCATTTGGTTGCCGTGGCGCCAATAAATGCACCTGCTAAGGAGGGTTTGGTTTGAGCTTTCCTCACCATAAGGGACCCGCGAACTGGGCTAAAGCAGAAATGAATGCAGATAGATATAGCGTTCAATTGTTTTTCGAAGATGAAAAGCTTCAACCTGTTTACGACACCATCGTCCGTAAGTTTCTCAACCAGTCGCAATATGCCGTGTATTGCTTAGGGGGAAAATCGGCTTGTATTAAACGTTGGCACGAAACTCAAAAGAATGGTACGAAGAATTTACGGGTGTTCGTTGTTGATAAAGACTTGGATGATCTGTTGAATGTCATGATAACCGATCCGACAGACACATTGTGGTATTTGAACACACACTCTATAGAAAATGTTTTTTTACACCCAACATTGATTTACCGAGTAGTAGCACTTTTAAGAAATATTGAATTGAGACAGATCACAACACTTGTTGATATTGATGCATGGATTTCCCAAAGACGGCCCATTATTGTTGAGCTTGTTCAATCTGCGTTCCTAGCTCAGAAGCTTAACCTCAATGACATTGTTATTAATGATACCGATTTCGCAAATTTAGGCGAGGGGCTAATTGAAGATAAGGTCCATAACGTTGTCGTTGAAATATCGCATCGCGTAACGCAATCAGTTTCGTGGCAATTTCACGAGGAATTTCAGGAGATATCCCAAGATAAGCGTCACTGGTTCGGCAAGACGTTGATGCGGGACCTCATATGTCAGTGCTATAAAGATGTAAGACAAAGACCACCGGAGCATGTTGTTCTTCATCATTGTGCGGAATTAATAACATCGGATCTCCTCGGAGTACTAGGACAAAAATTGGAGGCTCTGTCCAAAAGGCTCCAACTTGCTTAAATTGCGACTTAATTATTGCGGTCTCTTATCAGAAATACCGATGACGTCGGAATTCGTTTTGTTTCACAAACGACCGTTTTGGCACACCTGGCGTTTCATAATAGACATGAAGCTTGAGTTCTGCAACGCTAGAGGGGGAGGAATCGTCATGTTCATTGGGTACGTCCGCGTGTCGACCGCCGAGCAAACACTGGCCTTGCCAAGAAGACGCGCTGCAGCAGGTGGGCTGTGAAAAATCTTTCGGGATGCGATGTCCGGCAACACTACAGAGCGCCTGGGTCTTTCTGAGGCGCTAGCTATGCTCGATCGAGGGATGTCCTGGTCGTCTGGAAACTCGATCGGTTGGGACGGTCCCTGGCACATCTGATCCAAGTCGTCCAGCAACTGCATACGGAGGGCATCGGGTTTCGGAGTCACCAAGAAAACATGGACGCCACAACGGCGGGCGATCAGCTTATTTTTCACATTTTTGGGGCCCTGTCCGAGTTTGAGCGCGCACTGACTCGGGAGCATACTGAGGCGGGTTTGGCGGCTGCACGGGCTCGCGGGAGGATAGGAGGCCGGCCCCCGCGATTGTCCGCCGACCAGATTCGGATGGCGCAGCGATAATTGCAGGATCCCGACCTGACGATGAGGGAGGTGGCCCATGCCTTTCATTTGTCACGAACTACACTCTACCGAGCATTGAAACAGGCAGCACGGGGGTGATGACAAAGCCATCCCCATCCATCTCAGCAACGTACCCAAACAGGATCTTCATCACTCGTTACCTATATTCAAAGAACCGCAAGCGGATTCGTAAAGAGTAGAGTTGGCACCGTGAATTACTTCAATAGAAAGGGGCAAGTACAATATGAGTAACGGAGGATTTACCCTTCGCCAAGGTCTTAGTCTGAGGTGGCATTTGAAAAAAGGAACGCGTAGCTGTCATCCGGAATCATCAGCGCTAACGCTTCACCTCTCCGTTGGGCCATTAAATCCTGTTCCCAGTCAACACAACCGAAAATCAGTGATTCAGATTCATTTAGGGTACCAACCCAGTCAATACTGTTCTGTGCAGGTTCATCAATTGCTGTCCTTTCAGTCGCGATTTATCGTAAGAACGGGTTCCAATCAAGGAGATGAAACCTATCCATTAGGATTGCTAGAATTCCAAGACCAATCGAATTTTATAAACTTTGGTCAATGGGCTACTGATGCCCCATCGTGGGGACATTGGGTCTGGAAACTATCGGCTGACGATTTATGGCTTATGCATCGCATTTGTGGATCTCAAAAAGACGACGTGCATCCGATTTTCCAATGCTGGGGATCAGCTATCGTGTCCAGCGAAACCTCGACGAATGACGATTCAACAGAGTTGGCGACATTTACAGCAGAAGGATGGCTCCGAATTCCAGCATCAGATTGGGCAAAAATCGCTGAAACGACCACTATCCTTCCTGCTAAGGTCCCAATGCCAATATTCTCGGGATTTGATCTTCAAACTCTGGAGGATCGTTTTAAAGAATTACAGGATGCTCGGAGAGCATTAGGCGAGGGGCGGGGCCACGACGCTGTAGCTAAATGCTTTGACGTACTCACGAACGTTGCGGAAACCATAGGAGAAGAACCGAGCCCTCCCATTTTTCTGTCTAACACATGGAAACGCGTGCTAGAAAAACTGGATGAGAAACCTAACCAGCGAATTATAGACAAAAAGTGGCGAGATAGGCAGGGCGCATTGCAGGATCTGCTCTATGGAATCAGTTCTGTTTGCAATAC
Organism: Sulfobacillus thermosulfidooxidans DSM 9293; assembly: GCF_900176145.1. Lineage (NCBI taxonomy): Bacteria > Bacillati > Bacillota > Clostridia > Eubacteriales > Clostridiales Family XVII. Incertae Sedis > Sulfobacillus > Sulfobacillus thermosulfidooxidans. The sequence goes on from NZ_FWWY01000002.1 coordinate 67,336, forward strand.
TCTCGGTCACCACGCAGGGCAGCAATCCGATCCCAATGGACATCCCACCGACGAATCGTTGGACCAATGGGAGGCCGACGTATTCGTGACCATGGCGTATCTGGCGGTGTATTATCTTCAACAACGCCAAAGCAATCAAAATCAAAAGCGTTCCCATTAGGTGTAGTCCTCGCAATCGTCCATTACCTGTGAAACTAGGAGGTAGTTGTTGTGATCTGTTCACATAGTTGGAAGGATATTACGTTTTTGGGGTCCGGAGCAGGAAAAGTTCATCAGCAGTGTATGCGGTGTAACGCAACCCGGACCATCGACTGTCCCAAACATGAATGGTAACCAATTGGTGTCTTTGGGTCGGGTTCCCCCATTATGAAAATGTGTTCTCGATGCGGACTTCAAGGTTAGTGGATCGGTCGGACCGACAACGACTTTCTTTTAGAGCTTGTGTAGCAGTGGACCCAAAACCGGAATAAGGACGTCGTTGAAATGATTACTCGGCCACGAGAGGGCTTGAGGTCGTATAACCATCCTGTGTCACTGCTAATCATCACCCGCCATGGTGGTATCGCAGATCACACATGGCTCGTGGTCGTCGGTATCACGCTGGAGGGCTACAAAGTCGTCCTGGGTCTCTGGATTGGCGAACACATGGCGATCAGATGTTAAGAAACTTATTCTGCCGATTCGACCACAAGTATTAATGTCGCGGTTTAAATGGGCCAAATGTCGTTTTTTTAGATGCCGCGTAGCGAACGAACTCCCTTCAATATAAAGGCGCGTAGTGGAGCCCAAAACTCAGGTTGTTCGCAACTTGCCTCTTGAACGTCTCGAGTTATCTTATCTTACCTTCCGCACGTGGTGAGAACAAAAAAATTATTTTTTGGGGGCTGATCGCAAAGGAGATGGTGCCTTGCCTGGCGAAGTCATCTCTTATGAACACACCCATGCCTACACCCCTCGTTGTGGGCGCCGGACCGGTCATCCGGGCCCTCTGTGAGGAAATCGGATTGGTCGAGGCCGTGAATCAGACCGTTGCGTGGGATGCGCAGCGTTGCCATCTGTCGCCCGGTGAACGGATTTTCGCGCTCATCGTCAATTTGCTCACCGCTCGTCAACCGCTGTATCGCGTTCACGCGCAGTTTCAGTTGACCGATGTGCCCTTGTTATTGGGATCCGGCCGCACCGCGGCCGATTTTACCGATGATGCGCTCGGACGCGCTTTGGACAAAGTCGCCGCTGCCGGCGGTGCCACCGTTTTCAGTGCCGTCGCCACGCGAGCGCTCTTGCACGACCACTATTAAGCCCCCTAACAAAGCTGGACAAAATGACGCGATAACGGGCGTGGGTGAGGGTCTCGCTGGAGGCGGAGAACGGGGCATGATAGGCTGGAATCGATTAAGCTATACCTCTTTGTCCCTATCATGTCCTGAGAGGATCCGGGTTCCGCGATCCATGACCGGTCTAGGTCTAGAATTAGGGGGTTAAATCGCTATTAGGAATCTCATTAAACGGTCGAAGGATGGGCGAGAGTGCGAGCAGGACTAAGAGAGCTTAAAGAAGAAGGATATATCCAAGAAGTCATCGTGCGGAATGAACGCGGTCAAATCATCAAACACGAATATATAGTCTTTGAAGCACCAGATCCGGAAAATCCGGATCTGGATGAAAGACCACTTCCGGATTTTCCGGATCTGACAAAACCGGATACGGCAAACCCGCCACTACTAATAAATAAAGAAACTAATGAAAAAATACACACAAACGATAAGTGTGTTTTGAATAAACCTGATTTTTTGTCGCAGACCACGTGGCGGCGGTTTCTCAAGCGATATGGTGGGGAGCGCGTCCAAGAAGTACTAGGTTGGGTGGCCATCATCCAACCCGAGAATCCGGCGGGCTATGTGACCATGGCGTTAAAGGATGGGTGGATCGAGCCGGCAACCGTTCGCCAAGCCCGGGTGAAACGCGCACAAGCCGAACAGGCCGCGCAAGCGCAGCGTCAGGCGCAGGCGGAAGCCGAGGCGCTCAAGGCGCGGCAAGCCCAGGAGCTAGAGGTGCTTTACGCGTGGTGGACGCACTTGGCGCCGGAGATCCAAGATCGGTTAAGGGAGACGGTCGGCGTCGACGATGTGGTGCGGGCGGGATTGTCGGCGTTTGTGGCACCCACCATTCTGATGCAGCCCGATCCTACGCAGCCGAGTCCATTGTGGCTCAAAGTCGCCCGGCATAAAATGCAGGAGCAGGGTATGGGGATACCAGGCCGGGGTGATTGAGACGCGAGGTGAAACCCGTCTCTAAAAGTTCATGACCCCCGTATGGAATGAAAGGGGTCTGCTATGGTGTGTTTTGGCCCGTGTTAATGGTTATTGAGCCTTTTGTGCCTTGTTTCGCAGTTGTGTTAAAAGATCGTGCAATCGGCTGGCGTCATGGCCGTCGTGCTGCGGGATAAATTGCGCACGGATGGCCATAGAGACCTGACTTAAATCGGGAATCTCGCTGTAGTCGATAGGTTTATGGGTCAAATCCCCAATGTTTTTTCTCACGATGATTCCCCCTTCGCATAGACATGACTCGAATAACGAGGAAAAAGCGAAATAGCGCTACAAGACGCTATTTCTCATACGCTTTAATTTGTGGGGTCTTCAGGCTATAAAGGTTCGCGGCCCGAAAGCCTGAAAATCCAAAGCCCCCGATTCGTCAAGCTGAACCGGTCCCGTCCGAGTGTACCCCACTCGGGCGGTTTTTATGTGGCATTTATTATCATTTATTATCATCTTTTTTATAGCGTTTTGTGTTTTCTTTGTCAACGAGAGGAATAACAAGCCTCGTGTTAATGGTCCTATGCGGTGGGTGTCGCTGCTTATTCCGTGGTAGGCGGTTCTGGGGACGTGCGGGCTAAGGCGGTATGGCGTGGGGCCCGGCTGAGATTTTTTTGATGCGTGCGTTGAAAGATTTCAGCAATGGTGTCGGCATCCCACCCCATTTCGACGGCCCATCCAATCATGAGATAGAGCACATCGCCCCACTCATTTTGCATGGCGGTCCAATCGGCGTCGGTAAAGCCATGGTTTGCGCCTTTGGACGATTTGGTCACAGTTTCCGAGAGTTCTCCGATTTCTTGGATTAAGAGAGCGAGACGGAGTAGTAAATCGTTACGGTTCCCAGTGCCCACGACAAAATGGTTAAGATGGTGAAATGTTCTCACGGCGTTTAATAACATATTCAACGAAATGTTGGAGTCGTGTTTCTCATTGCGGAAAGCGGCAAGACGTTCCTCGAGGCTTTTTCGTTCTATTTGTTCTTTGCCTCGGGCATCGCGTCGAGTGGTTAATTTTCCCTTTTTTATGAGCGCTTGGATGCGTGTGGGTGTAACCCCTAGCATGCGGGCAGCTTCCGCTTTGGTTATTAAATCTTTCATAAAATGGGGGACAGCTAAGCCAATAGGCTGCTGTCCCGTCCCTCCCTTCGAGAATTAGTATCCTTCAGCATCTAAAAAGGCTTCGATTGATTCATAATTTTCCATTATCACACGATTGACTTGTGGTGAACCAAAAGGCCCATCGAATGCTTCGCCTCGTTGACTCCGAATAAACGCTTCATTACTACCATAATTGGCTGCAATGGCATTCGCGACAGCAATTTGATCGTGTCCTGGTAGAAAATGTCTATTGCTATTTGTTTCCCCATCACAATAACACCTGCACTGCATGTGAGATGTCCTCCCTTTTTATTGGATTTTTTGGATGCATATGCAGCATAGCACGAAATCTCATGAAACGCAACTGAGTGTTATAAACTTAGTATATTTTTTTGGATTAGCGAGTACCAGCCTGAAAAAGAAGAAATAGCGCCATAAGACACTATTTCTGATTTGTTTTTATTTGTTGGGATCTTCAGGTTTTACGGTTTGCGCCCAGAAAGCCTGAACCGGTCCGTTCGAGCTTATTCGCTTCGGACGGTTTTTAGGCATTCAGCTAGTCGTAGGATAGATGAGATGTAGAAGGTGCTATTTTCTTTAACGTCTAGCGGCATTAAAGCGATGTAAAGAAATTCATTTTATGTTTATATATTCTTTATACCCAAATCCTTGTGTATGCAGATTCCATTCTTTGATGTGTAAACTGAATGGACGGTTATCCTCAATGTTTAGATAAGCGTCCAGTTCCATATCTTTACCGTCTTCAGAGATTTTTCCGGTCACATGGCGAAGAGAAATAATAAATTTTTCATTAGTATTAATTAAAATTTCTAATTCAATTACATTATTTGAGTTACGAGAAGAGAAAGCCGCTATGCTACGAAAAGTCATATTCTTTCCAGAAAATTCAAAAACATCCCCGTTAATTCCGCAATAGATTTTTTGGTCTTTCACGGCTTTATTACACAGTGTTAGTGCCTCAGTTATTGTCAAAAAATCACCTTCTATGGTAAATATTGTTGTTACAATTTATTTTAGTGATTTTTCTTTTAAAATCTCAAATTTTAATCTATAAATTCAACCCCAAATACACGGCGTCCCGATCTTCCCGCCGAATACCAATATAGGCCAGCGTCGTCCCCGGACTACTGTGATTCAAAATCTGCTGAATAATGGCGAGATCGACGCCCGAAGTGTACGCGAAATAGCCAAAGGTCTTACGGAGTGTGTGGGTACCAATCGGATCGGTGAGGCCTACGGCGCGGGCGGCATCCCGGAGGATCTGCCAGGCTTGGCCGCGTTGCAAGGGGCGGCCATGTTTCCGCGAGGGGAAGAGCGGATCGGAAGGCTTGGCCTCAGGCCGGGTAGCGAGATAGGCGGCCAGGGCTTTTTTGGCCGTGGCGCTCAAGGGAAAGTCTTTCGTCTTGCCGGTTTTCTGTTCGATGACGCGAATGCGATCCCGCCATTTCGTCGGTGTTTCGCGGACGTCACCGACCGTCAGGTGGAGAAGGTCGCCAATGCGTAATCCGCTGTTAATGCTCAGCGTAAACCACGCCGCGTCGCGCAAGTTTTGGGCGGCCAGAATTTTGCGGATCGCGTCGATCTGCCGTTTATCACGGATCGGTTCGACGGTATTCACCGGATCAATCGCTCCTTCACGGGATACGGTTTATAGTCACGGTATCCCCTACAAGTCTTCTCTGATGGGTATTATAACCGATTCAAAACACACCGTCCTCACAGAAGGGCTCTCCGGCGCGTTCACCGGGAACCGGAACCGTAGACCTCTTGGCGGTTTGCGGGGATTTTCCGGGGTTGTTCGCAATCAGACAGAATCCCCTTCTGTCCGATACGGGATATGTCATATGAAGACGGGAAAAAAGAGAACAAGACGGGTTTTGTGGTCTATAGGGACAAATTGTTTTGATCATATCGTAAAATAATACATCAGACAGAGAGAGAGAAATGGGCCGGGATGATAGCAATCGGTGGGTGATAGACAACAATCTATGCTATACTACCGATAAATCCCGAGAAAGAGGACAGAAACTCATGCACTTAACAACATTACAGAAACGCGGCGCTTTGACCGTCCCGCAAACGGATCGCACGACGTTGCAATGGACGGAGGGGCAATTGCTCTTAACGACGGTCATCCCGCCCGACACGTTGTGTCTGCGGGCTATTCCTGATGCGGACACCTTTTGGTCGCGCTATACCCCCGCCGAAGGATTCGCCGAGCGCGAGATCGCCCTGCCGGCCACAACCGGCATCTGGTTACCGACGATGGCGTTGTGGCATGCTCAAGTGAACCCGGATAGTCCGTGGCGACCCATCTGGCAAGCTTTGAGTCACGGGATGACGACGCGGCGCTGTGATCCGACGATTGTGGCGACGTGGAGTGATCAAATCGCGGACGTCTTGCCGCACCTGGCGCGGCTGGAGCAGGCCCGGTATTTGCAAACGGTGTGCGCGTGGCCGGGGGTGGACCTGCCGGACCGGGTGTTTTGGCTGGCGGTCTGTGAGCGGTGGGGGCAAACGGATGACGTGTGGAGTGAGGTGGTCTGGACCTTGCGGAATGCCGAATCCGCAACAGAATAAGTCCCGCGGTTAAATGTCAAGAACCGATCAGCTTAGGACAACGACGAACAGGGCCAGGTCAACATAAACCTGCCTAAAAGGAGGTGGTAGATAATGGCAAATCAGTTGTCAATCCCTTTAGTGCGGCATCAACTTCCTTTCGTCGTAGATTTGGCCCCGGGTCAGCATCCCGTAGACCACGCCGACCCACTGGCGTGCCGTCAAGACCAACGCCCGCTTATGCGCGTGGTGCGTGGCTTCGTGGTACTTCTTCTCGTAAAAGGCTTTGAACTGCGGGTCCCGCACCCGGACCCTCTCCGCCGCTTCGATGAAGTAGTACCGCAAATAGACGTTCCCCGTCCGCGTCAGCGGACGGATGTCGGCATCAAAATTCCCCGATTGATGCGGGCGCCAGGTCAGCCCCGCATATTTGGCCAAGGCATTTTCCGACGGAAATCGTTCGATGGGACCGATTTCGGCCAAGAGGCCCGCGCCATAGACCGGACCAATCCCCGGAATCGTGGTCAGGGTTTGGCGAAACGCCTGCATGTCACGGGCAATCACTTTGTCCAGCGCCTGTTGTTGATGTTCCAAGGCCCGGATGGTGTCCAAATGCAGGACCAAGCTTTGGTGCCGCGCGTCCTGCTCGTCCGGATGCAACCGAAAGGCGCGCCGCGCCAAGCGGTGCAAGGTCTGCGCAATGTCATCGGGCGCTTTCAGCCGTTGGCGACCGGCCGCCGCGATTTCCGCCACCAGATCCGCCAGCGGGATGGCTGCCAGCGTATCGGGCGTGTAGCGTTCCAACACGGTTTGCGACGCTACCCCAAAGACGTTCGAGAAAAACGGCTCCTCCGTATGGGCATACTGCCCCCAGACACAAAACAATTGCACCAACGCGCGATTTTTTTCTTGGGTGATGAGGTGGCTCAGCTGCCGACGATGGCGGGTCAAGACCTGCAACGCCGCATAGCGCGGATCCGGCGGGGTCCAGGGCGTGACGCGCCCAAACCGCATGACATCCGCAATCAGGGCGGCATCCGCTCGGTCGGTTTTGCCCCGATCCACATAGGTCTCTCGGAATTTCTGGACGACTTTCGGATTGAGGACGTACCAGGTGGGTTGCCACCGCTGCAAGTCGGGGGTTTGCGTCAGCCATTCCATCAGCGGCACATAGTACACGGACGTGGCCTCGACGCCAATGGCCAGCCGCGCGTACGGCGCGGCGTGGGGGTGCAGCCAGGCGACGAATTGCTCGGCCCCCGCCTGATCGTTGGGGACGGTCGTCCGCGCGACGACCTGGCCATCCGCCGCCATCGCGCAGACGACGTGAGCCCCGAGACTGGTGTCAATACCGACGTACAACACGCTATCCATGGGATTTCACCTCCCTTCGCGGAGGAATGCATCGGGAACGGGATTTCGCCGACGCGCCGACGCCTTCGCCGCAACCTCGCTTATAAGCCGTCATCGCCACCCGCGGTGTGCGATAGACCGGTGCCACGGGTCTCCACGGGGGGAGCGGCATCCCGCGCGTTAACTGTGACGAAGCGGCGTCGCCGACTCACAGACTTTCGAAGCCGTCAATCCGGCAGGAGGAATGCAGTCTTGAATCGTCCCGATCTTCTTCGAGCATCGCCGACGAAACCCGATCTGGCAAGCCTGATCATCCCGAATGCCGATTGCTGCTGGCCGCGAGGCAGGCCTCAAGATAAAGCCTCAGGGTAGCAGAATCAATTTCTTTATACGAGAATCCTGTAATAAAGTGTCCGGGGCGTATTTAGGGATTGAGTAAAGAATGGCCCCTCTGATAGGGTTGGAGTAGCGAACAACAACCAAATTCAGGGGGGCACAGTTCAATGGCTAAGCACAGTGTAGAGCAGAGCGACGGAAGAAAGCAAGGACTGGGGGTGGGCGGCATCGACGTGGCGAAGGACTGGCATTATGTGCAATGGCTGGACACGAACGGGCGGCCTGTCGGTAAAGCCTTTCGGTTCGCCAATACCCGTGCGGGATTTGAGGCGATGTGGGAGCGGCGGCCGTCCGAGGAGGTCCGCGTTGGCATGGAGTCCACCGGGCACTATTGGGTTGGGTTGGCCCATTGGCTCCGTGCGCACGGCGCGGAGGTGGTGCTGGTGCAGCCGGCTCACGTCCATCGACTCAAGGAATTGGATGACAATACCCCGACCAAGACCGACGCCAAGGATGCCCGGGTTATCGCCCGACTCGTCTATGATGGCCGGTGGTTCCGGTGGGAGCCGCGCGGCGGCGCGCTGGCCCAGCTGGCCACGTTGGCGGTGACGCGTCGGCAGCACCACCAGGACGTCATGCGATGGCGAGCGCGCATTGCCGGCTGGATCCATCAATACTTTCCGGAATTCTTCACGGTCTTCAAGGCGTGGGATGGGAAAGCGGCGCTGACGACGCTGGATACGCTCCCGACGCCGGACTTGGTGTTAGCGCAGTCCGTGGATGCGATAGCGGACCAGTTTAAGGCCGCCACCACACATCGCGTCGGCGCTAAACGCGCCCACGCCTTGCACCAGGCCGCCGTGGACTCCATTGGGATTCCCGTAGGCCGGGCGACTGCGCGTCTCCAACTCGCCTCCTATCTTCGGAGTTGGCGCGCGGCGCTCGCCGCGCAAACGGCCATTGAAGCCGCGCAAGCCGCCATTTTAGAGGACTGGACTCCTGCTCAGCCGTTATTCAGCATTCCGGGATTCGGGCCCCAGGTCATTGCCACGGTGTTGGGCGAGTTGGGGGACTTGTCCCGATTCGCCGATGCGCGCCAAGCGCAGAAAATGGCGGGACTCAATCTCACCCAAACCAGCTCGGGACACCGCCAAGGCCCAACGCATATTGCCAAACGGGGACGTCCCGCCGCGCGTGCCGTGCTGTATCAGGCCGCGTGCGTCGCGGTGGCCAAGGATCCCCAGTGGAAGGCCTGGTATCAGTCGCTCACCCGACGGGCGGCGCATCCGCTCGCCCCGAAAGCCGCCATGGTGGCGGTCGCGACGAAGCTCCTCCGGGTGGCCTGGGCGTGCATGAAGCACGGACAGGCGTATGATGCGGCGCGACTGTTCCCCCTGGGGGAGGTGTCGACCGCCGCGTAACGATGGAGGGGCTTCGGTTCTGTCTCGGGCGTGGGAAGTCGTCTCCCTCCTGTTGGGCTTTCACTCGGTGAAATGACCCCGTATACGAGTCCGGCTCCCACGTCATTACTACCGCACGTCAAGCTGAACGAAGGATTGGTCGGGCATAGACCCTGTGAGACATGGTAGGGTTCGCTAACGTGGTCACGGTAATGAAAGACCGTTCGAGAGGGAACCGAAGCGAAATCCCTTGAAAGATTGTGAAAGGGTTAGGAAACAGGACAAAACATTGAGGTAGGAGGGAGACGGATGGCCACAGTCCGGCCGATTTATTTGACGCTTGATGATATTGAGGAACTCTTACAGTGGTGCGAAGCGCAGTGGGACGAGCCGCAGCAGCCGACGCAATGGCTCTGGTGGCGGGTCCAGCAAGCGTGTACGCGGGCCCTGATGACCGCACAGCATCCGACTCGCGTGCGAGCACGCCGGAAATCCGTGATGCACTAGACTGGGCTAGCGGGGTTCAGACCGCGGACGATAGATGTTGAGCCCGATTTTCTCCGGGCGGTCGGGATGAATGGGGACATTCCCTTCGGTACTGGCAACAATAATGGTTTTGCCCGAACTGGACGGGCCAAACGCTTGGCGCAAATCGATGCGAATCGTTAGGATGTCGCCGTCGAGCGTCCATTCCACATTTTTCATGGAGCAGTCGTCCTTTCGGAATGTTGATGATCTCATTATACGACATGGGGCGCGTGACGGCGGTTTTGGGTATAAGAAGGAGCGCGATCATGATCTGGTGGCACGGCCGGCGCGTCGATCCGGCGCACAATCAATTCCGGTGGTACAGCGTGATCCTGCAACCGACGTTATGGGCGTCGTGGGAATGTTGGGCATTGTGGGGCCGGATGGGGCAAGGGCCCCGGGGCCGGAAACGGGTCGCATCTGGCACGTATGACGAGGTGCTGCATGCGGCTTGGCAACACCGACGACGGAAGGAACGGCGGGGGTATCGTGAGAAGTGGTGATGAGTTTATTCCGTTCCAATCCACTCCTGGGGACGTATCCCTAGGAGAACCCTATGGCGGATATTCCGCACAGAGCTTTGTGCACAGTATACCATTGCGCGGATCGGGATAACAAGAGCTGATGACGAGCCAGCCAGACGTAGAGATCGGCAGCATGGAGAGCCTGTTCCGCACGGCGCAAATCTTCCGCGGTGACACACTGAGTCTGCGGATGAGGCGGTGGCGGTTTCAGTAATGTGTTGCGGGTGATGACATCTTGCCAATAAGGTAAGATGTCTTCTGAAACAGGGGCCGTAATGAACCGGTAGGCCCGGGCGCGATCAGCTTGTTCGACAGCCCATGGAAGGCGGTCGGCTAACAGAATAAGAGATTGCAAGGTAGCAGGGAATACATGCGGCGGTAGTTGGGGTGCGATGTGTTGTTGCCAGAGACGGAGTGTGGCACCGAGGCGCAAGTTGTCTGGGAGTTCGTCTAATGTTGAGGTCCATCCCCGCGTGTGCGGGGGAAACCCCGATTCCATGGATAGCCACCGGGCCATAATCGGTCCATCCCCGCGTGTGCGGGGGAAACTCTTGACAGGAATAAAATCATGCGCGAAAATTTATTTTTTCTGACCAGTTGGGATTCTTCCTGCTAAAACGATTCCATCCACCGGTAACAACGTAATTGGTGGGTATCCCAGAACTCTAACAGATCGACCTCCCGGTATCCCAGGATCTCTCCACAACATGATACCACGAAATGCTGCCTACGGGTTGCGGCGCGTTGTCCCCTCTTATGATCAACAGATAGCCGATTGGTTAGGGAATAAACGTAATGCGATAGGTGTTCGGATCAACCGGGTAGGTGCCATCGCCCCACCCGCTTTCGACGACAAAACCGTGAGCGGCGGGACCGTAATGGGGGTGCTTGAGCGTGATGGCGCAACACGCATCATAGAGGCCGCCTGTGCCAAATTTGCCCCAATGTGGGAGAGGTTGTCCCAAGCTTCGTGGAATTTCGCTAGCGCATCCTTTCTCGTGATTTATCCGATTTGCTCGGTTTTTTGTTCCGGCGTTTTGGAACACGTGGCTTTTAAGGCCGTTTGCAACACGGGAATCTCGCGATAGCCGGGGATCCGCGTCAACGTGTCTTCGATAAAAAAGCTCGCCGACGCCAACCAGCGTAAGACTTGTTGCCCATTGGTCCAATGTTTGACATTTTGCGCATGGGTCCGAAATTGACTGTTGATGGATTCCATGGCATTGGTGTTCGCCAACGTTTGGCGTAAGAGGCCCGGCAGGCCCAATCGATGGACGGTTAACGTTTCCGCCAGTCCTTCCCGGAGACTCCCGGCGGCGCCGGGATGATCCCGTTCGAGCTCTTTCGCGAGCGCTTCTAATGCCTGCGCGGCCCTGTCCGCATCCGGTTCTTGATACGCTTTCCGTAAGCGCTGGCGGACCCGATTTTCGGCCGATTTCGGCAGGTGGTCGAGCACATTCCGTTGCTTGTGGATTTGGCAGCGTTGGATGAGGACTTGGTCTCCCCAGACGTCGTGCACGGCTTTGGCTAAGGCCTTGGCCCCATCGATGACCACGAGTAATCCCTGCGCGGCCGTCAGGCCGCGAGTGATGAGATCCTGCAATAAGGCCATGACTACGGTATGATTTTCTGTCGCCCCTTCGACCAATCCCAAGACACGCTTGTGACCGTCCGCATCAATCCCTAAGGCGCCCACCACCAGATGGTCCGCTACACGCAAACCATCGATCATCACCACCACCCACGTCCGGTCATCCAACCGGCGCTGGAGAAAGCGGTCAAGGGCCTGTTGGGTGGCTTGGATAAAGCGGCGGCTCACCGTGCTTTTGCTGGGGCCTGGCTGCTCCATCGCGGCTTCAAAGGCTGCATCGGCATGGCGCTGTTGGCGGCTCGCTAAGCCATACAGCATGCGTTCCAGTACGGCTTGTGTCGCCAGCGTCGGGTCCTGAAACTGATGGTAGGTGTCTAACGGAATTTCCTCCGAGCCATCAGCGGCCCGCACCCGGGGGTGCGGAACGGAGATTTTGCGATCCCCCAAAAAGACGCTGCCGACTTCGGTCCCGTGTCGGACCGCTTGGCGTTGCGGATCATGACGGCCTTTAGGTCCCGCTAACTGCTCCACCTCGGCCGCCATCATCTGTTGCAAAACCTGCAATCCGACCCGGATCGACAGCGCCAATAACCCGTCTTCGGCATCCTGGAGGATGTCCACCCACGGCACCGTCACCGGCTGTTCGGGAAGCGATTTTTTCTTTATACTGGTACTCACTAGCGATTCCTCCTTATGATGGATCAGACCTCTCTAGTAAACCAGAGAGCCATCAGGATCGCTAGTTTCAATTTCCACGAAAAATGGGGCATTCTCAATGTGGGATGTAACTGGGATCGATAAACACGAGAAGGCCGCTGACAATAGTGAGCGGACCGTGGGGATCGGGAACGACCGTGGCGTGGCGAATCCGTCGGCTGTCGCCGTCTTCACACGTTTCGACCGCCACCGTATAGGAGCCGGGCGGAATAAGACAGGCGAGGCCATTGTGGGTCACGGGCAGGGTCGGCACGGGGATAAGATGCGGCGAGGATCCGATGAGCGTCCAATGAGGAAAAGGTTGGGCAGTGGGATCGATGTGGTGGAGATCGCCAATCCACACTTGACCGGAATCGACATCAATAGCAGGCATCAGAGGACCATCCTTTCAGCGGGGACTATTTCCCAAACAACAGGGGATCCCGTCCGGGAGGACGGGAGACGGCGAGTCAGTACACATCCACCAATTGGCCGGCTAAGACGTCGTCAATACGGATAGCTCGCCAGAAGAGGCCCTGGGGGTTTGGGAGGATGATCCGATCGGCATGGTAAGCGGCACAATGATCGGCAATGGCCTCGCGATCGGTGGAATCCATGTCAGCAAAGTTAGCTAATAGTGGGAGGACGGCTTCGGGAGTGGTGGGCACTTCTGAGACGGGAATAATCCAGACATCGGCGGCCTCGTCGTCCGGGATAATATACGGGATTAAGGCGAGGAGCATGGGGCGTGTCTCCTTTCGAGGACGTATGCGGGAAAAGCCAAGAATGGCGTAAATTGATTGGTGCGGCGTTTTCGCCGCGCGGAATCCGTTAGAACAGGGCTTGTCGGCGGATTTGTTCGGGCGTCATGCGGGCTTGGCGGTGTTGAATGGCTGTGGTGATTTTCGCTTGTAACGTGGCATGGAGCCGACAGCGGCGTTGCCAGTCGCGCCGGGCCGCGCGGGCGAAGATGGGTGGCATATTGCCGAGCGATTCCAATTCGTCGTCTAAGACGGTGGCGTAGCGGGTGACTAAATCGTCGAGCAGCAAAAGTTCGCGGTAGGTGAAGCGCATAATAGATCACTCCTTTTTCCGCAGTATTTTGTGGTTAGAGGGATTATGTTTTACGGTGAGACGAAGTTTTGGGTGATGATCCAGTGGTGTTGGCGAACCGCTAGACTGGCTAGGACATCGCCGGTGTGGGGATTGATGACCACGACCCGATCGTCGGGCTGGGGAGGCCAGGGGATATGAGCGCAAATCATGTCGGGCGTGAGACGGGGAAGTGTGGTACGGATCACGTCCCATCCTAGATGATGTCTTCGGCGGTATTCGACGGGATAGGTCATGAGAGCGCTCCTTTCGGAGTCGGAAAGCGATGAGCGATGCCGTCACGCAGAGTGGTAGAGGCATGGGGATGCAGGGCGAGACATTGTTGCGTGAGGGCATCGGTCACAGGATTCTCGGCCAGTATATCGAGCACACGGCCGGCGGTGCGGGGATTGAGCGCGAGGTCGAGAAGCACTCGAGGATCGCCATCGTGGGCTAAAATCTCGGCAATGGCGGTGGTGAGCCGCGGGGAGCTGGCGAGCGCGCGCCGCACCACGGGCAACCCATAGCGTGCCAAATGGGTCAAGGCGTCCTGGGAGAGGCTAAGACGTATGGCGCCGTCCCACTGCACTGAGGGAGAGGCCGGCAATGGGTGATGCGGGGCGAGAGCCGTCAGAATGGTGTTGCGGAGATTGGCGGGAAGGGCCGCCACATCCAGGGTGAGGGAAAACATCGCATTATCACTCCTTTTTTCTGGTGCCGCCTTAAGACGCGGCGGTTGGGTCGGTGGCTTGGAGCTGGTGCGTGAGCGTGTCATAGAGCGTTTGCGAACAGTGTCGATGATGGCGCACGGCTTGGAGGGTTTGCTGGGAGGCGTGGGGGTTGTGGGTAAGGTTTTCGAGTGCCACCAGCGGAGTCCGCGGATTGCGCGCGAGGGCATATAAGACGCGATCATCGGCATCGTCTGCCAGAATGAGAGCGAGAGCGGTGTTGAGCCGGTTGTTGTACGCCAGCGCTTCGCGGACCGCCAAGGTGCCAGATTGGGCGAGTAAGGGCAGGGCGTCATCGGATACGGTTAGTCGAAAGAAGCCATTCGTTTGTAAGGGGTCGGAGTCTGGCAATGGCTGGGTCGCTAGCACCATTGGGTATTGTTTGAGAAACAAGAGGTCCGCATTGAGCAGCAATGTGGTCATGGGGGGTCCCTTCTTTCGATTAGAGTGAGAGGTGGAGAGATTTTAGCGGGGAGGATGGGGAATGGGGGGTTAAGGGAATGGCATCTGGAATCCAGCAGGCCCAGAAAGGATCCTGCCGGAGCAGATGCCGAATATGCCGGAGGCGCCAGAGATCCAGCGCGGTGGCATGCCGGGGATCGGCGAGGCGCCACGTTTTGTACGTTTGATTGCAGGCGGCGTGGCTGATGCGGAAACTGAGCAGTTGTTCGAGCGGCCGCATGCGGTCCCAGACAGGCGACACAAAGGGGATGACGTGTTCGAGGGTGGCTTCCGAGAAGCGCACGGATCGTTGACACCAATAACAGTGTCCATCCTGGATAGTCCATAAGGCTTTTTTGAGGGGGGTGGGCAGTTGGTGCACGTTCCACGGATACGTGCGCTGGACCCAGCGTTGGACCGTTTGATCGCCGTGCGAACAGCGCTCGTGGAGCCAGGTATTCCAACGGGTGGTGGTGTCATCCCACCGTTGGCACGCATTCCACGACATGGCGTTCACCTCCGGTTATCTCGGTGAGCGCCGTCTGGGCCTTGGCAATCCACGTGTCATGAATGGCGGCTTGGGTGGCGCGGCGGTGAGGATCGCGAATGGACTCGAGATTGGTGTCGAAGGCCACGGTGGTGGATCCGAGGGTGAGGGTGACGGTGTCTAAGGTGGTGTTGCGGACCGTGACGACGAGACCGTGGTCGGCTATGGAGACGGTGTGGTTGTGAGGATCAACGGTAATAGTGGACAGGTAGGCCATCAGGAAATCAGCTCCTAAGGGGCCGTTCGTCCGCGAAGGGAAGCGGGCGAACGGACGGGAAATGGGATGAGATCATATCAAGAAGCCAACTGGTTAGCTGGCCTCTTTGTAATGTTGGTCTAGCCATTCGAGTAAAAGATCCATTTGATCGGCATTGAGTTCCCGAATGTTGGTAATGGGCCAGCCGAATTTGGAATGGATCAGCGGATACAGTTTTTCTTTACTGATGTGATGCGCCTTCATAAACGTCGCGAGCGCATTGAGTTGCTCTTGGGTCGGCGGCGCATCGAGAAGGGTGGCCGGTTTCCCGGCGTCGGGAGCGGGATCCGGTGCTTCGGCGGGAGGTGCCGCGGACGGAGCCGGAGCGGATGATGTCGCTTTGGACGATGATGCGGGAGCCGCCGTGGTGCGCGAGGATTTCGGGGATGCCGCGGATCGGGTCGCGGAGCTGCGGGAGTCGGCTAAGGCATCGAGAGCCGTGTCGGCTTCGGGGTCATCGCCCGTCGCAATCAAGAACGTGGTTTTGAGAAAGTACTTGGTGGCGGCGGTAATGGCTTTGGGCAGCCCTTTGTCCAGATTGTCAATGCCTTCGCCTTGGAAGGGGAGCGCAATGCTTTCGCCGGTTTCGGTGTCACAGAGGGTGAAGATGAGCGTCACAATGGTCTTAAATTGCAGCGGTTTGCCTGCACCTACATTCCAGTGTACTTGGCGCTTGTCGGCCATATAGCAAAAGAGGGCGAGACCGTTGTCGGCTAAGGGGCCGCGGACGGCCGCGAGAATATCGGCTTCGGTGGCATAGTCATATTTTTGATAATCGTTGCGGCCGCGTTTGGGGACGCGATGGATTTGACCGAGGGCCTTGGCCAGTTTGGTGAGGAACTTCGGTTCGAGTTTGAGGGGTTGGAATGCGGGCAGCGCCGCCTCGGGGAGGATGGAGGGCATCTCCGATTCCGGGAAAACGGATGGTGATTGAAATTCGGGCATCATGGGCAAGCTCCTTTCTGAGGGTTAAATCGTGATCATCACACCGGATGGGCCACACGGCCGATGAGGCCGTGTGACACGGTCACCCGTTATGACGCAGAGTGGAGGCGTTCGGGGTCTTTCCACGTCCACGTCACCCGCGGTTGCGAGAGTTTGCGGTAGGGCGCAATTTGATCGAGGGTAATCTGCCCATCTTTGAGGGCGGCTTTAACGTCATAGGAGACGGTGGGCTGGCTCACGGTGCGGGTCAAAATGCCCCACGGGGTCGTAAGATGGGGTTGTTGGGTGTCATCGAGATACGCTCCGAGGGCCTTTTCGTACGTTTTCTTCTCGTCTTCTAACGCTTTGAGTTGCGCTTTCAGCTGTGCGATTTCGGCACTCAGGGCATAATGTGCGCGGAGGGTCTCGTCCCAGGCGGGATCGGCGGCGGCGTCTGGGGTCGGTTTTGGCGATTGCGCATGCGTCCAGCAGGCCCGCCAGAATTCGCAGCGCCGCCAGCCGCCGGTCGGGGTGCGCCACGCGCAGGGAAACCGCGCCGGAGCATAGTCCTCGGGAATCGGTAAGGGTTCTTCGTCAATCGTGACGGCGATGATCATGCGTTGGAGGCGATCGAGCAAGACCGGAATGCGGTCGGGATCATAGGGGACAGGAAAGGTGAGGACTTCGCCCGTGTCTTTGAGGACATAGGCGATTTCGGCCGTGGCTTGGTGATCATTCCCCCAAAAATGCAGATACAAATTGACTTGATCGAGATGTTCTTCTAAGGGGAGATCCTCGCGTTTTTTGCTGGTGGTGGTTTTGCATTCTACGAGATGATGGATGGGTTCGATCCAGAGATCGATATGGCCCGTGCCCCATTCGGTGTCGACCGTCACTTGGCGATTGACCTGACCCGGATAGCGGGCCTCCCACAAGCTGGCGAGGTAGTCTTCCCAGTAATGACCGGCGTGGAAAATGCTGAGTTGTTGGACCGAGGGAGGATCGGCTTCGTAATCGAGGATCCGCAGCGTTTGCTGGCGGGGACAGCCGCCAGTGGCGGACAGCCGGATTTCGTGGGGATCGAAGGGATTCTGGGCGTGCAGATCTTGCAGGTGGACCGTATGCAGCCATTCGGTGGTGGGACGGGCCAGGGGATCATGGGCACTCATAACGTTTCACGCTCCTTTTTCCATGGCGGGAGGGGTTTGGGGCGGCGACGCGCTTGCCAGAAGGCGAGGAACCGCCAAAACGGGTGACGGAGATAGAGACGGCGGGAGCCGAGACGGAGAACGGCCCACGGGAGATAGTGGGGAGGGCGCATAAGGATCAGTCCTTTCCAGAGAAGACGGAGGTTTCCATACGGAAAAGAATTTCCGTATGGAAACGGCACCCGACATTATTGGCTGGCCCGGGTGCGAGCGGCTTTTTTCGCGGGAAACAGCGGGGCGTGCAGGAGCCGGGTGATGACCCGTTGGCGGCTTAAGGTGTCCGCGGGCGGTTGGGTTTTGAGGGGACCGACCAACGTCCAAAGGTGGTGCCGCACGTGAGACAAGGTGCTGGGTGTCGGCATGATGCGCCGCGCTTTAATGGCTTTGGTGATCCGTTCGCGGATCGTATGCCGGAGGAGGAGGATCCAGAGCGCAGCGAGATCCGGCGTCCATGCCTCGAGAACGGTGGTGGCGGTGGCAACTTGGCTAACGGGTAAGGCTTTGAGTTCGGGAATCTGGCAGGCTTGGAACAGAGCCCGGTAGCCGGCATTAAAGACGGCGGGTTTAATGGGGACAAAGTCGGGATGATCGGTGAGCCAGGCCGCGACGCGCTGATGCACCAGCGTACGGAGCATGGGCACATAATCCGTGGCGACAATCGGCCAACGGGCTTGGAGACGGTGGAGCTCCTGATCAATGGCGGCACACCGGGTTTGTAACTCGCGATGCTGGTGTTCGAGCTCTTGGATAGCCTGGATAATATCAAGGGTGTTCAGGGACATGACGCATCATCCTTTCGTATGAGAGATAAGACAAAACAGGGAAAACGGATTCGGCCCGATGAGGGCCGGGTACAGGGGTTACGCGGAGCAGGACAGGGTAAGGGCTGCCGCGATTTCGTGGTGGAAGGCCGTACGCCAGCGGGGCGGTAAAGCGGTCCACGCAATCCGGCGATAGCCGGAGCGAGTCAGCGACGTTAAAGCCCGGAGCTCGTCGTAGCCGAGGGACGCCAGATTGCCGGGAATGCGGGCGAAAAAGAGATCGTAGTAATCCTGGCGGGGATGGGGGGTGCGCGGAAATACCATCGTATAATCGCCGTCATACGTCGCGGGGGCAAAGATGGTGCCCAGTAAGGTGTTCACATGATCTGTCTGTCGCCACGGATTGCGGCGTAAGCGATAAAAGCGGAATCCGACAGCTTCCGGATCGGCTAAGACCGTGGGTAGAGCGAGGGTGTGGGTGGTCAGTTGGGTGATGAGGTCAGGAAAGGTCATAAGAGAACACCTCCGGCGTTACATTTCATGGGGATCGAGGAACGGCACAAGGTCGGGAGGGAGCAAGGCATCGTGACGGAGGCAAAAGATCGCAGCTTCTTGGGGTTTGATGCGGGTATACGTATTGGATTGATTTTCCCACCGCGTATCGCGTTCGATCACGTATTGGCCGGTGGCGGTGCGATAGAGGATGTGGCGCACGCCGAGAGACAGTTCAGGCGAGGTGGCAAGGCGTGTGGCTTTGTCGCGGTCAAACCATTCGGGACCGCCGTCAATGAGACACCGTGTCATGGATGATCCCTCCTTGAGCAAGAGTATGATAGGGATGAGGATACCCGGTCCGCCCAGGACCGGGTACGAGAGGTCTGGGGATTACAGGCGGATCACATCGGCAGAAAAGACGGCGCGACAGTGTTGGCATTGGATCAGTTCGTCAAACGTTTCGAGCGCGTGCGCGTCATTTAAGGCGAAGCCGTCGGCTGAGAGGGGAATACCCGATGTGGTAAAGCAGCCGCCAATAATGTGTAAGGTGTCGGTCGTATGACAATACGGACACTGGGTGGAAAAGGTCGCAAAGGGTGGCGTCGGATCGGTCATGGCAGAAACCCTCCTAAGGGAATAGGATGATCAGAAAAGTCAACAACCCCGGCGGAGATCTGCCGGGGTTACGGGTTGGCGGTACAGCTTGTGGGCAGCGGCGGTAAGGCATCTAGGGGCACGTGGCAAACCACGTGATCGGGCGTTAACGCGGCGAGTTCCGCTTGCATGCCGGGACTGGGAGGCACGGCGAGCACATAGACCACGGAGCATTGGGCCAGTTGCTGGAGACCCCAGGCGAGACCGAGGGTGCGTTCAGCCGGATCGGTATCATCGAGGAATTGCGGCGCGTACAGATGAGGCACAATCGGCCAAAACCCGTGGGACCAGGCGAGGCGGGCCAGTTGTTGCGCCCAAATGCGGTGGCGCTGCTGCTGCGTGGCGGTCGGCGCCGCAAACGGGGAACACACATAAGCCCAGAGGCGGCGGGAGACGGGAACCGTGTCGGGACGAATGCCGAGCCATGCAGCGGCACAGACGGCCATCCGTTCCGTATCGGGGGCGGCATCGCCCAAGGATTGCAGCACGGCGCCAAAATCTTGGGTGATAAACCGCACGGTGCCAGCGGGATCGATGCCTTGGATGGCAGGGCCTTCGGGGATCAGTTGCCAACAGGGGATCGTGGGAATGGGCGCAAGAGCCAAATCAGACACTCCTTTCAAACAGGGTGTAGGATGATAAGACCTATTGTGCGAGGACAGCGAGTGAGAAACAAGTGTTTGCGGTGAAATAGGGAAAGAGTTACCACGGTTAGAAGGATGACGCGTTGAGACGGAGGACAGGAGATTGTTTTTGATAGGGTATTTCATTCGAGTCGGCGGCCTGGGTCGCGTGACACTCGGGACAGCCCCACCAGGCATCGCCAGTGAGGGAATCGGTAAAGGGAATCATGGGAATCAGACAGGATGGGCAAATCATGATGGAGATACCTCCTGCGATAAGGATGTTGTTAAAAAGCCGCGAGTTTGGGTGCGTGAAGCATCCCACCGGATGCCGCGGGTCCAGGCCGCGTGACTGAGGCGACTGACAAGCCAGCCTTGATCCGGATGGTAGAACGCATGGCCGGCGAGCCATTGCCCAGCCCGAATCGCTGTCACCAGCGAATCCGCCGGAACCCAGGTGAGATGGGTAAAGGGGGAACTCTGGGGAGTCGCGTTTCCCGATAAACCCCAGACAATCGCGCCGTCGTGCGGATGCACCACGCGCCGATCGCGGCGCCAGAGGGCATGGAGTAAGGCCCAGGCCGCGTCAAATGAGGGACAGGGATAAAGCAGCGGCGTGAGTTGATGGGGCCGTGTCACGCCACAGGCCGCACTGGTATGCGACGGGTGCGCGGTGACAAACCAGAGTTGTTGATCGGGATCGTGCCAGCCGATAATAGGTGGGTCATAATAGGGCACGAGAAAATCGGTTAACGCGGTGAGCGAGGTGTTCATAGCAGGGCCTCCTGGGACAACATCATAGAAAGTGGGGAAGCCTGCCGGGGACGGCAGGCTAAGGAACCATGAATTGATGATTGGTCGTCAGATCGTTTGGTATAATGATAGGAGAAGGCAACAGGGTTTCCATACGGAAACTCTCGATGACGGAGGAGATTATCGGGAGTTGGGAGCGGTGAGGTGCGTGACGAGGGCTTGCGCGAGGCCCACGGGGCAATCGGGTTCACAGGGTTCCGGGCCTTCGGCTCCACAGATGAGACAGCGGGTCTGCGACGTTTCCGTCGCAATAAACAGCGTGAGTTGACGAAATAACTGATCACGCAGGGTATCGGCATCGACGTCGGGAAGGGTGTCATGATCATCGTTGCCCGTTTCGTCTTTGACCAAAGCGCGGAGCCGCCGCACTTCGGCAATCAAGGTGGGGAGGGCAGTACGGGCCTCCGCGATAAATTCCATACACCATCGTCCCGGCGTGGCATCGTCGCATAGATCTTGCCAACGGTTCAGTTCGTCATCGGTGATCATGATGATCCCTCCTTGATTTATAAGCTAGTTATTCATCGGGTTCTTCTGTCTCTTTAAGCAAATCGCGTATCTGATCCTCGACAGGCACCACACTATCGGCATTATCCAACACAGTCTGAATATCCCGAACTAAGTGTTGATATCGCCGCACTTCGGCAATCAGCGCGGGAAATGCTTCATGGGCCGCGACAGCAAACCGGGCATTGTCCACACGGTATGGTTGGCTCATGGGTGGAAAGATGCGATAATCCGGCCATTCCCGAACCGATGCGGATTCCACATGCCAGTGGGAACAGGTAGAATCCATTTGAACGCCGGTACATCGGACGCGCCACGGTCCCGGTGTCGTATCGTCGTATAGGGCTTGCCAACGGTTGAGGGTGTCTTCAGGGATCATGGCGTGGGGTTCTCCTTGGGATGTGTTGTATCGCGCAGAGCGGGATCATAAGCGATCAAGATCAGCGTGGGCTGATCACAATGCGGACAACTGCCGATGTGCCGGAGGTAGTCCCGATCCGGTAGAAAGTATTCTCCACAGGTGGTGCAAAACATGTTATCCTCGTCCTTTCAATTGGTGATAGTGGTGTTCTAATTCGCGCCAGATCGCGGGTTCTCCTTCATGGACAAAGACCCAATAGAGGGATCGGGCCGAACGATAGAAGATCTCGGAATAGCAGGATTGACCGGCTAAAAAGTCGCAATCGGGATGAGCGCGGTGATATGGATGTTGCGGAACGCAGGCGTGATAGCCGATTTCCAGGGAACGGGCTTGATAGGGCTGTTCGGCCCATCGTGTGGGATCGTAATGGTCTTGCACCGCGGATAGGGGATACCACTGGGTATCCAGGGCGAAATAAACGAGACCTTTGGGGCCGCTCACCGTAAAGCGAATCTCCATGCCGTCCACGCCCTGATTGTGGGCGGGATCCGGGTGGCGTCCATCATAACCGGGCAGAAAGGTGATCTGATGTTGGAGACCGTTATCGGGGGAATTGATCATGAGCTGGACCGTCCTTTCGGAGGAGAGAGGCGCGTTATTGTCAGTCCGCATCGGGAGAAGCGAACCGGATCGCTTGTTTAGGTACCGTGATGACATCACCCAGCTGTTTCCAGCGGCCGCCGGGGAGTCGGAAGGATTCGTTGCACTGTACGCGGTAGCGTGTGGGGGTTTCCCCGATGACGGTCACGGCAAACCACCGAAGACCGGCCCAGCTCTGGAGACCTAACCAGGCGCGAGTAGGACGCAGGGGAGTCGTCAACGAAGACACCTCACTTTCGAGATATCCTCACGCAAAATTTACCGCGCCGGGGATTTGCGGCGCGATTTCGGTGAGGATGCGGCTTGCGTGACGATGGCTTCCACATCGAGGGTGAGGAGAATGCCTTCGGTGGGATAACTCTCGATCCATTCCGCGAGGCCGCGGAGGCAATCGGCGGCTTCGCGGCGCGTGAGGGGTTTGTGGTCAAGGGGCAATAAGGAATGTGAGGCCAAAAGAATCACCAACCTTTGACGGAGAAGTGGATTAATCTAAGAATCCTGTGAAATCGACAGGATCGACGTCATAATATTCACAGTCGGAACGGACACAATACCATTCGCGTTCGCAGCTTTCGCGATATTCGTTGAGGCGTGGAAAATACAAAGAAGCTTGACGGGATCGGGTCATCACAGGGCTGCCACACAGAGGACAGGGATAGCCGGCGTCGTGGGGAGCGGTATAGGGACCGTATCGAGGGTGAGACAAGGGAAGATCGCCTCCTAAGGGATAAAATGTCTTAGCGCATTCCTCGATTGGGATGCCACAGGGCTAAGGTCGGTTCGGCACAAAACGCGAGAGCGGCGTCTTGGGCGGCGTCTAGGGTCAAAAAGGTCTGGGGTTGATTGGTGTTTGGATGCCAGAGCCAGCCGCCGCGGGGGGGATCGTAGCGTTCCAGTTGAACGAGCCACCGGTGTTGGTGGTGCGAAAACCACGGTTTGGCGGACCACCCGGGCACGGTGATGACACCGGTGGGAAAGGCGGATGAGACGAGAACGGGAGGCATAATGTCAGGATCCTTTCCGAGGGATTTAGTGAAGGGCGTGCATGAGCGTGGTGGCCACGGAATAAACAAGCCAGCCAATGCCGGTCGTTAGAATGGCAGCGGGAATGACACCATACATGGATGATCAGCTCCTTAGCGGGAAGAATGGGCAGAAAAAAAGCCCGGCGTGCGGCGCCGGGCTATTCGTAGCGGGTGACACGACGAATGTTGAGGCGGTCGAGCCATTGGTAGAGGGCTTGACGCTGAACGCCGCAGAGACCGGCGACGGCGGTAAGCGAGCGATGGTTGAGTTGGGTAATGAGCCATTGGCGGAACGCGGTGTCGTCGGGCAGGTTGTACGCGGCCTTCACTGCGTTCATTTTGGCCCAGCTTTGCGCACGCTGAGCGCAGGTGGGCGAGCAATAGCGTTGCCACCGGCCATGATGCCGGTGGGGGAGAAAAGGCCGGTGGCAGAGGGCGCAATGGGTAACGTCTGTGGAAGTCACAGTGGCCATGGGTCACACTCCCCGTAAGAAATTAACAGGATGGGAGGTGAGCCGGGCGGTTACGACCGGCTACCGGAGAAGGATTTGAGGCAGAAAAGCGTTTGCGGTATACTGCAAGAGACGAACTTCGGTGGGGAAAAAGGGCGGTTATACCGGGGATCGAAGAATCGAGCATACGGTTTCAGGTCACGAGAAGCTGTGCAGCGGGTCGGATGAGAGTGGAAAAGCGGGATAAAAGCAGGGGTTTCAAGCGGCTATGGGTAGTGACAAGCCGCTACTCGGTATTGCCAGCGCTCACCATCCCATTCGTTTCAAGCGGCTATGGGTAGTGACAAGTTAGGTATTCGTTTACGGCAAGCACGCCGTGCGCGCGTTTCAAGCAGCTAGAGGTAGTGAAAAGGTTGTAACCGGGTTCAAATTATTAATCCGCGTGGTGAGTTTCAAGCAGCCATAGCATAGGTAGTGACAAGCGCTCAAGATGTTAAGGTGATGAACCTCGGGTCTGGGGTTTCAAGCGGCTATGGGTAGTGAAAAGCTTTTTACTGCACATCAACTTAACCGATTACAATGCGGTTCAAGCAGTTAGAGGTCGTAATCAGTTTGATATATGAGATGTGTCAGTTGTGGCTTTTTGCGATTCGTGATAGTAATAAGATAGACCTATTGAGGGTTTCTACTGTGCCATATAGCGTTTCAATCGGTCAGCGATAGTGACAAAATTTAGAACAGCATACAGCAGAAAGATGCGGAAGGTTCAAGCGGCCATCGGTAGTGAAAAGGATTTTGAGTTTGATGTCGTTGGCGATCTCGATGAGGTTTCAAACGGCCAAGGGTAGTAACAAGAAAACGAAATTGATCTTCGCAGTTAATTCTCTGTCGGTTTCAAACCCCGCAAGGTCAACTAAGCCTTGCGGGGTGTTTGGCTGTGAGCGATAGGGTTTCCATTTGGAAACGTTATCGCGGTGTGGCACAGGATAATGTGTCTGTCCAGTGGGCTAGCCACTGGGTATAACGGGGTTCATCAAAATCCTCGGCTACGTCCGCGGGATCGTAAAGGCGTTTTAACGTGTCTTGCAACAGCGGAAGGGTCCACGGGGTATCGCTGATGAGTAAAAACGCTTCTTCGGCATATAGGCCAGGTCCGGCTAGCACATAGCACGGTTGCGGAAGAGTATTCCAGCGTTGGGCTTTGTCTTGACGGCTGGCCCAGGAATCGTCTGCATCAAGGGTAATCCATGTTGTCATGAGAGGTGTGCTCCTTTCTTACAACGTCGAGCGTGGGGCGTTTTGTTCCTAATCCGTTAATATAGCGAGGTCCTTGGTGGCTATGTCTAAGAACGGTTGGGTTGCCTCACAAGATAGCGTCGCATGGGGATTATCCTTTCAGGGCGCGTCGGGTTCGGGACCGTCATGAAAAACCCATTGTTGGGTCGCCTGGCCCAATTGGGCGGCTTCGGCGCGCAACGTGTCATCGACGGGATCGGTCGTGTTGGCGTAGTGCCTGAGGTCTTCGTGCACTTCGCGGACCCAGCGGCGGAACTCGGCGTCGGAGACGGCGGGGTCATCCAAACAGGCATCGAGGCGGGCGACATAATAATGTAACCCATGATCATCGAAGCAGGGCATGGCGAGAGCTCCTTTCTGAGGGAAGAAATGGTGGAAGCATGAATGCTCACGTGATGGGCGTTATGTGTGGGAGGGAGGCGGTTCCAGGGGAAGATCCGATAACGGAAAGGCCGTGTGGCACGCTAGACAACGGATGGTCACGGTCTCCGGGGTATCGTCCGGCGTCAGGAGGGCGCCGTGTCGGGTGATGGCGGGACCATGTTGAAAGGTCGCAGCGATCACCTGGAAGACGGGATTCTCGGCCGTGCAGTGCGGACAACGGAGCTGGTACAGGGGCTGATTGGCGGAGTCCGAGTCCGGGCGCCAGGTCTCGAACCAGACCGGATCCTCGAGCAAGGCGCGTAAAATGGCAGGATGGTTGCGGGGGTCGGTGGGGTCGTAATCGGCGACCGGAAAGTCCCGAATATCAAAGACACTCTCCGCTTCGTATTCCGTGGCTAAGGGATTCAGGGTGTATCCATAGATCAGCGGGTCGTCATAATCGTCGGCGCGATAGGCGTGATAGACCGGAATGCCGCGGTGGACGAGCACAACAGCGGGCGGCATCCAAAAGGTCGCATAGGGCATAGGCGTCACACTCCGGGTGTAGGATGCGGAGAAACTGTGGGATCAAAACAGCCCGTCCGGGAGGACGGGCTACCGAACGATCCAGGGATTACGATCGATGCGAGGAAAATTTGTCGGGGCGAACCCGCATTTGGAACACGATGGTGACGAGTTCGAGGGTGCCCCAAAATCCGAGCAGCAGGGTTTTGCCGAGACTGTGCACCCCACTGACGAGAATCAGGGTAATAATGGTCGCGTTAAACGCACTCCAGCCGGCTAGCCATTGGGCTTGTTGGCGGTTCGTGAGGTGTTGCCAGCGGTATCGTAAGGTTTTCATGGTGTAACCTCCTTGCCACGAGTATAGCAAAATCCGTGTTGTGAGGGCTTTGATGGATAGGGTTTTGCGTGATTTGGGAAAATGTGTACAGAAAAAGGGGCACGCTATATGTTGCGCGGTTTCTGGCCAGACGGTAACGTGCGCCGCAAATAGGCAGAGATCGGCTGTTTGATGGCTTGGTGAATCGATGGCCCAGCTCCTAGGTCTTGCTCGACCTCGACAAAATACCAGAGGCGGCGCAAAAGATTTGCGAGATTGCAGGACGGCGTGGACACGACTACCGCGTCGAAGATATCCGTGAGTGACACGCCGTCGAGCACTAGGGCATAGAGGTCGAGGAAATCTTGTCGGGTGCCCCGATGGGTAATCATGTCACACGTCTGAACGGCTTGCTTCAAGAGGGAATGAGGCGTGGGATTCGTCAGAGAAGGGAACGGCTCGGCCCCAGTGAAGGAATCGTCGGGAGAGAAATACGGGGTCCAAAAACGGCGGATGTGATCAGGCACGCCCCGCTGCGTGAGCGCGTGCTGGATGGTGGCTGCTGGATAACAGCGAAAGAGCGCGAGCCATTCGTCCCACGTTCCAAATTGAAGAATCCGGGCGATAATCCACGCGGCATGGCGCTGGGGATCGAGGGTGGTTGGGTTGACATCCCAAAAGGCGGCGGACTGTTGAAGCCGGTGCCAATCGGCGGAGTGCATATCAACACAGGGCCTATGCATCGCGTGATCGCCCTTTCTTTCGGGGTTCGTGATTTGTGTAACGCCAGAGCCGCTCGCATCCCATCCATTCGACCCCGCCGTGGACCCCGCGCGCATTAGTCTTGGGCGTCGGGGGAAGAACGGACCGTCGGAATAGCGGGCACGTGCCAGCTCTTTTGAATGGTCAAGTGATATTGAACCGGCATGGGTTGAGGCAAGGGACGGCGTGGCCCATTGGCCGAGTCGAGCGACGGAGTGTGATCGGTTGGGGCTTTTTTAGCCATTGAACGTTCCTCTTTTTCTAGCTGACGAAGCGGATGCCCACGATGATTACGCCAACAACCCTCGTTAAAAAGCCCGTCAAATTCCTGACGGGCTATAATGGGAGTGAGGGAATGCCCCTTTGGCAACCTCCTAGGAGGGAGGTGGGGGCAATGCACATCACGATCACAGTGTCAATTTCGTTACCAGCGACTGCACTGTATCTCTGGTGGCGCACTACACGGCGAAAACGTCGGTAGACCCTCACAAGGCCGCTCCGGCTCCCCCGGAGCGGTTCTTACATATACTATACGTCACCGCGAATGCTTATGCAAATTGAGGGGATTGAAGAAGTGATTGAGGTTCTGAACAGATCGTTTGCGTTAATGATCCACTACAGCGACAAGATGTTGGTCAACAAAATACACGGTGGCCGTCGGATAGACCCACGCGATTTGCGCTTGCCCGTGATAGGTGGTGGGATAGGTGCGGGTGGGCGCGCCCCAGAGGTGCCGGACCGTAGTCATCGACGCGCCGTTTGGCAGCCACGGGCGAGACGTGGCGGAAGCAGACGATGAGGAAGGGGAAGCCGATGGAGCAGACGCGCCGGTTGGCGTCCACGGCGTTGCTTGCGACCACCAGTGGGCAAACCACCGGGCGAGCGCTTGACGGGTGGAACCGGAGACGATCAGGCCCATTTCCCGGTTGTCTTGGAGGGAGACGGACGACAGATTTTGGGAACCGAGAAAGGCTTGGCTGGCCGTGATGATCGTCTTGGCGTGGACATACGGCGTCGCCAGCGTCCGAATCTGCACGCCCGCTGCGGCTAAGGTAGCCAGCCGGGCTTGGGCCGCGGAATTCGAGGGGGCGGGACATAAAAGATGCAGATCCGATCCTTTGGCGGCCATCGCGGCGAGGACGGTCGGGTCATCCCCGATTTCTTCGGTGGTCATGGCAATCAGGCCGGGCGTGTGCAAGAGCCGGAGCCATGGGATAGTAGCCCCAGGGGAGAGCACGAGCGTCTGGCGGGGAGATGAGCCGGCGAGGTGGTCTGTCCAGTCCGCCTGAAAGACCTGAGCGGCCGCTTGCGCGGCGGAGCCGGTCACGGTGGCGGCCACCTCGAGATGGGCCCCATCGAACGCGCTATCCGTAAAATTGGGACTGCCAATGATGGCGGCGACGTGGGAGGTGCCCGGATTGATGATCAGGTATTTCGCGTGGTCAAAGGCATACGCCTGATCGAAACGCGGGGGCGCATAACGGACAGTGCAATCCGGGATGGTGGCGAGTGCTTGGCGTTCTTGCGCCACGGCGGCATTATCGTCATAAGGGTTGGGGGCGAGAATCACGTGGATGGGCACCCCGCGTTGTCCGGCGTGTCGCAAGGCGGCGAGAATCGCGGAATTGTCGATCAAATACGCATTGAGATCGATCCTGGTCCGGGCCTGCCCAATGAGTGTGACCCAGGGCGTGACGCCCGCACCAGGTTCTAAGATCAGTGCGGGCGTGTGGGTTGAGGCCGTAGTGGTGGCCAGAGGCGGAGCTGACGGCAACAGGGACGGGATCGCAGCGGCTGAGGGCGTGGAAAGACCGCACCCGGTAAGGCTGATGAGAAACACAAGAGGACTGATGGCGCGAATGCGGTGAGACGACATGGCACAACTCCTTGATCGTTAATCGGATACGGCATCTAAGGTGGCTTTGGCCTGTTCTAACGCCATGCGGAGCGCAGCGTGAGCCGCTATGAGGGCGTTATCGGCATCGGGACAGCGCGCGAGATCTGCTTGGAGCTGATTATAGAGCGTTTGCGCGGCGTGGTGCAGATCCTGAAGGCTGCGCCAGAGCTGATTGCGTTGGCGCACTTCGCCTTGAAGTTGGGTGAAATCGGTGAGGAAATATTGGTCCAAATATTGTTCCATGAGAGAGAGCCTCCTTTAAGAATCAGGATGAGAACAGGGGGATGACGCGGCGAAATGCGCCGCGTCACAGCATGAAGGGTTTGGAATGAAAAGAATGTTTCCACACGGAAATCCTAAACCGTCGGTGCATAAAGGAACGGGTTTACTTGGGAGCAGACGAATGCGTGTTGGTTCCTCCCGGTCTTTCTGACCTTCGTCGTAATCGTAATTCGTATAAGCTCCAGCCGTACGTTATGGCAGACGGTTGCGGAAGCGGATAGGGATTGAGGTAGGTCGGCGGCCCGGGAGTGCACAATCGGACATGCGACGAGATATTATTATACCGTGCTGGGGTTGGCAGTGTTATTCCTCAAAAATGTCAGCGTGTGTTCCAGTCCGCAGTAATATGAGTTCGGAGATGGAGTGATTGATCCGATAGATTAAAAGCCAATCGGGTTCAATATGGAGGTCGCGCCACCCATGCAGGTCGCCCGTTAAGGCATGATCGCGATAACGTGAAGGAAGCGGCTTTTCGGCCACTAACAGGGCAATGGCCGCTTTCAATTTGGTTAAATCTTTATGGCGGCGTGCCATTTTTTTCAGATCTCGCTCAAATCGTGTAGTGACGCGAATACTAAGAGACATCTACGGTTTACTGGGGAAACTGTTGAAACAGGTCATCGAGCTCCTGAAAAGAATGACCGCCACCGGTCTCCACTTCGTCAAGGGCTTCTCGTGTGGTTTTATTGGGCACCTCGACGGCAAACGGGAGACGTTCTTCTTCGGCCACGCGTAGAAACGTCAGACGGATCAGGTCCGAAGCGGTCAAGCCCATTTTCTCTAAGACCGCCAGGGCCTTGTCTTTAGTTTCTGCGGGAATGCGTGCTCGCACGATTGCATTCGCTTTCATCAGTATCCCCCACTTTGTCGAGTTTATACATCTATTATAGCTACATTGTAGCTACGTTATCAAGAGTGCCTTTTGTTTTTAGCGTTCATGAGGACTTTTGATTGTTGGTGGAATTGTCGTCATCGTAGAGGCCCAAGATCTGAGAAATCCGGATGATTTCCGCGAGTGATGATGAGAGCCGCGGCGGATTGTTGTCGGTAGACATGGGGAATTCACCTCCTGAATGATGAGATGGGGCGGGAGCGAATTAGCGGTGATAGACGACAGACAGGATGCCGAGAATCAGGGTCCAGACGGAAAAAATAGGGAGAGGTTGGTGATTATCGGGAACTCTCCGGTTAACGAGTTAAGACCGATGCGTGGTCAGATACCAGAGTCCCCAACCACCGAGGCTGACGATGCCGATCCAGGCGAGCCACCACGCCCAGGAGGGCCAAGAAGGCAATCCATAAGACCCCGTGAGACCGTAGACCGAGAGGCCCAGAACCACCACAGATCCCGTGGCGAGTCCGCGCACGAGACGCGACGATAACGAAAACATCGAAGACACCTCCGCATGGCTTTGCCGTCATGATATCACGGATTTGGGGGGGAATGCGACCGCGTTAAGAAGGTTAACGCCATTCGGGTGGAAACCACGCCGGCAGGGCGTCGGGCGGCACCGAACGACGCGCATTCCCGCCGGACCACCGAGGTGTTTCCTGTGGTGTGCCGAGCAGAATGGCGGTCCACAGCCATTCCATGGGTGGGGGGAGGGACGCGGCGTGGCCGGGTTCCTGAATCCACTGCTGAATGGTATCCCAGCCATAGACGGCAAAGAGCCAGTCCCAATCGGGGAAGTCGCCATCGGCCAACACGGTGGGGATAATGAGGGCGGCATGGCGCTCCGTATCGAGCTGATCCGCGTGATACCGATAAAAGAGCCGATGCAGAGATGGCGGGAGAGTCATAGCGCACTACGGCGTCTCTGAACGGGAATGATCGATGCGTGGGGCATAGCGTGCGATGGTGGTTTTGAAGTTCGGCATTGGTAAGGAAGATGCTATTGATTCTTGGATCGGGCTAGTTCCGTCTACGTTACCAGGGGTATACGAGATGTTTTTTTTCAGGGACGTAAGAAAAGCGCATATAGATGTTTTCGGTGGAAACTACGAATGTCTTACCGCAGACCGCACAAGTAATAGTCTTGCCCAAATCGAGACGTTGGTCGTCCAGTGCGTTGGCGCAAAATGGGCACATGATGTGAAGTTGCTGGCCTAGAAATCCTAAGTCGGTGAGTTTAACCATAGCTTCAAAAACAGTCTGCGGATCAAGTTGCAGCATCCTGGCCACAAATCCAGGCGTAATAGACCGAATTCCGCCGGGTGCCGATATTTCTTGAATCACATGGTAAACCTTCGATGTTACGTGACTTTCCATACAACGTGCCTCCTCTAAATGCTTTGCTGGGGCATTGTTAGGGTTGACGCATCAGCTTTTACATACAGTCTTTTTGGGGATGGTTATTGACGTTGTTGGGTGTTTAACAAGGTGTTGACTTGTTGACCTGACAGAACTGGCGTACGGGGACTCATGGTTGCGGCAGCTCAATGGTTATGGGAGCTAAAATCGGTGTTGCGGGTCGCTCTGTCAGGTCCATATCTTCAAAATACAATGCTAAGGCTTCCCGCAGGTTATCCAGAGCCTGGTCGAGCGATGAGCCCTGACTGGTTACGTCGACTTCTAAACAGCGTGCAACAACCCACGGCCCTTCGTGCGTGATGGCGGCCGTCAATCGGACGGGATGGGTCATTGGGATGCCCTCCTTTTGCTATCCAGTATACCGCACGACGATAATGGGGAAAATCCCGGACAAGGGATAGGCAGTGAGGGATCCGATGGCCACGTGATGCGGGGGATATTGCATGATAACCGCTCGTGAGCTTTAAGGGGAATGTTCTTCCTGCGTTGGAATAGGTGGGCGGTAATTGGCCATCAGGGCGCGAGCACTATCTAAAGGAAGCCAGAATCGTTGGTTGCTTAATGGGGTGAAACCATAACGCATATAAAATGTTTGAGAATCTTCCAAGGTATCTACCACTAAGGCGACAGTGGCAATAGTCGATGCCGTGTCGATGACGCGGCGTAAGGCATCGACAAGTAAAAATTCCCCGAGATGTTGACCGCGATAAGATACGTCGATCGCCAGACGGCCTAATAAGGTGACGCCCACATCGGGATAGCGAGCCAGTTTGTGCCGATAGTCGGCCGGAATGTCGGCCAGTTTGATGCTTAAGGACGACAGGGTGTAATAGCCTAAAATTCTTTGAGGTGTGGCCGAAGGGACGGCGACGAACACGGCCGCCGCCCGGCGCTTGATGTCTTGTGTCGCGCGTTGACGAAGGTAATCGTCTAGTCCTCCCGTGGGACAATGGAAATGCTTGCGATCATGGTAGCTGGCTAAGGCTTCAACGCGGATTAATGCGTTCATGACGAAGTTTGATCAACCCGCGACCAATAGCGTGCAACCGCTTTCTGTAGGGTCTCAGACGGTTGGGGAGGATTTAATAATTGCTCAACAAAGGCTTGACTTTCTTCAGCGTTTAAGGTCATCACCGTTTTTTCTTGGACGATGGCTTGAGCGCGTGGGGTCACGGTGGCTAACACAAAGGCGGATGTACTGAGTCCGAGAGATTCAGCCGCTTCATCGAGTAACTTTTTCGTTTCTGCAGAAACGCGAATTTCTAAACGCGACTCGCGTCGCGGGTTCGTTGTTTCGGTAGGCATGACATGTCCTCGCCTTCTTTGAGTCGATATGATCTTAAATGTACGGCATTTGTCCATACGTGTCAATCCTCCTCAACATGATCATATGGACTGTGACGAGCAAAGTATTCTACGACGCATGAGATGGAAAGATATCGGGAGAATCCAAGGGAGAGGATTGAGCATGTTTTTAGGCGTCATTGTGCCGGGGGTGTGACGCTGTGTTCCGATGTGCCAGCACAAACTGCCATATGGCGTGATTGTTGGCGTTGAGGTGGCGCACCCGAATCAGGGTCCGCAGGGTGTCATGGGGCACGTGATCCCAGAGTTGGCCGAAGCATTCATCCATAAAGGCACTCGTGAGCACCTCGACGCCGCGAAAGTCGCAAATGACCGGATGGTTCTGGGCGATGTGGGTTTCTAACAGGGTGCGGAGGGGCTGCGCTTGAGCGCGTTGCCCTAAGATGGGGGAGTGACAAAACGCGGCGCAATCAATGATGAGGGGTTCCATGGATAATCATGCCTCCTCATGAAAGATAATAGGGAATTCGTCCCATGTTCGTCCGTCGAGCAACCGACCGGCGCGCTGTCGTTGGATCCCGCCCCATTGCTTGAAGAAAAACGGGATACCGTGGGTTATACATTGATCGCGGATCTCAATCACCCATTCGCGGGCCATCGGTCGGGCATGGGGACCGGATTCACCGCCGACAATAACCCAGTGAATGTTGTCGAGCGGCAAATCGGGGAGCGGTCCCAACAACGGTTCGCATGACAGAAAGCGTATGGCGGCAGGTACTTGTTGAAGCCAGGCAATTCGGTAAAGTACATCTTGCGACTCGATACTTGTTCCAATCCAGACGTTGGCCGGAAATGGAAGTTTCTGTGCGAGACGAGCAAGACGTTCGGGGCGCTTGGTTAACACTTGATAGATATGTTGAGGTGTTTGGGACATAATGGAAAAAATATCTGCAATAAACTCATCCGGGACGTCCGGATGAAACACGTCACTCATTGAATTAACAAAGATTCGCCGGGACTTAAGCCAATGGAGAGGAACTGTTAACACCTCGGGATGCAAGGTAACCCGAAACTCGTTGACATATCGGGACGACCCCATAGCTTGCAATCGATGGGCCATGCGTTCTGCGTAGCAATGTTTACATCCTTGACTCACTTTCGTACAACCAGTAACGGGATTCCATGTGGCATCCGTCCACTCGATAAGACTTCGGTTGGCCATACGTAATCATCTCCTAATTGAGAAAATAATTAAGACGAGGGTGGGGCATCGCCCCAAAACGTGTCCCATCCGGCGTGATCGAGAATGATCCAGTGCCCACAAGCCAAGCAGGTATGGGCCACGCGAGTTTCGGATTTCGGCACACGCTCCCAAAGGGCGATCACATTTTCCGTGCCGCAGGCGGGACAACGTTTGGTATCTTTAGCGGCATTGCCGCGGCTATTTTTAATCATGGCATACAGCGCTCCAAGGCTTGACCAATTTGTTCTCTACGCGATCCGAGACTGGCAGAAGAATAGAGATTAATAAGCGTCACAGCGTGGAGGGATTCATCGAACGGGGAAGAAGACGTGTCATTTCTAAGATGAGGCATACGATGGAAAAATGGGACGAATGGACAAGGCGGCGACATGCGGCGCCAGCCACTGGCCTTGCGGATCGCGGAGAATATGGGTTACTTGGACGGCTATGCGTCGTCCTGTGTAATGGGGGGATGGGCTAGGCACATATTCTTGTAGCCATAAGATGTCTCCGACGGCAAAGATGCGATCGGTTTCGGCACGCAGTTCAACGGTTTTGACGCCGGTATCAATGGCGCGGAAATAAGCCGGCCAAATTTTTAAGCAATGAATGGTCATGGCATCCTCCTTAGGGCAGAGTGTGAGACATTAGGCGATGGAGACACACGGGGGCAGGCCCTCGACAGCCCATTGGCTCCACAAGTCGTCGGGGTAGGGCAGCCACGTGCGTTGATCGCCGTCCATAATCGTCCAGGAGTCGTGCCAGCCGGTGACGGTGTCCCCAGAAGACATGCCAGGTGAAACGACAGTGCGAGACCGGATGCCAGAGGGTGAGGACGCGGTGGAATTGAACGGCATCCGCTTTGATGAGGGTGGACAGTTGGCCCCCCAGATCGGTGGCCAGCGTATAGGCCCACCCGTGCGCCGGTTGATCGGGATCGGCCGGGCCCAAGGGGCAATGCGTAGCATGACGGGCTAAAAAGGCGAGTTCGTCGAGGTAGTGGGCGTAGACATCACTGAGGGTAATCATCGGTGACCTCCTGATGAGATGCGTGTGGGAAACCGTACGCGGTGGTGTTGAGAGGACAAGGCTCAGCCCAGCGGACAATCACCGTGTGGGGGCCTTCTGGAGAGGCTAATTGCGGGCAGTCTCAGGGGTTCTGGAACAGAGCCCATCCATTCCCTGGAATGCGGACCCGCTTCTCGCGAAAGACGGTCATCAAGCGATCGATATCAATCATTTCGTCAGAAAGACGCGGCATGTCGAGGAGATAAGCTACCGCGTCCGTACTGGAGACAAAGATGAGCTGGGTCTCATCGTCGTTAATGTAGACTTGCCACGTTTCCCACGGCCAGAGTGCGGTAAATACGCGACCGTGGTAGCGCAGGGTGTCAGGAAATGGCAACATGGCATCATGGCTCCTTGGGTCATTATTAAAGGGGAAAACAAAAAAACAGGTCGTGCTGTTGAACATTTGCGTACTTCCTTGGGTCAAGAAAGCGCCTTACACCGCGATCTCGCCGTGATGTCCAACACGAGGCAGGAACCTGTTACGGTTAGCATATCATAAATGGGACATGGTTTCAAGCAGGGGATGGACTGTGACGCCCCCATGTTAGGGTGAGAGGTGTCCTTGTGGGACCTCTCATAGAATGCGGAAGGATAACGAGGGAACGGTTTATCGAATACGGGAAATTTTGTGACGAATTTTTTCGGTTACGATGCGCCCTTGCCCATCGATCACGCGGCGTCGCACGGCGACGGCTTGGCCGCGGTTGACGGGACGGTTTTGGGCATCGAGATAGGTGATTTCCAGACGATAGAGAGCAGATTCTTGGGAATCGGGGAAACGGGTCTTCATGGGAGGACCTCCTGGGTGTTCCATTGGGCCCATATCGAGGGGGTCAGGGCTTGGGCCTGACACACTGCGTTTTGGGCATGAAAATTAGCGACATGCCAGCGGATTTGCTGATCGGCTAAGAGCGTGTTGATGGCACTGAGCACCGTCATCGCCGCCCAAACATTGGTGAGCATCCGTTGGGGTTGGCTGACGGCTTGGTGTCCACAGGCTTGGCCCGGCAGGGCCGAGGACGCATCGGTGAGAATATCGGGATACACGGCGCCAACCGGCGGTAGCACGACATGGCCGAACAGTTTGGCGCCGATGACGACGTGGCCGCTATAGCCGCTGGTGCGGACGGTTTCCGCGTCGGCGGGATCGTCTGAGAGATAGACCCCATCGTTGCCGGCGTCGATGTATACAATATGAGCAAAGCGGGCGAAAATCTGATGCAGTAATTGCCGGGTAGCGTGGTTATCCACGCACCCGATGAGGACCGGCAGAGTGTGAAGGCTGGCGTACGGGCTGGGGTTTGGCCACACGGCGTAGCGATCTTGGCGATCGCTGGTGATGAAGGCATCGAGATCCGACGCTTGGGTCAGATAGGTGGGCATGGCGAACACGGGTAAACCATAGACCGCGCCAAAGCGGTCGGCCAGAATTTGTGCCTTGGGTTGCCCCACGTCTTGGGGGAGGAAGTGTTGGCGGAGCAGATTGGCCTCTTCCACCCGATCGCCGTCAATGAGCGTCA
The DNA here is from genome assembly GCF_900176145.1 of Sulfobacillus thermosulfidooxidans DSM 9293. Taxonomy (NCBI): domain Bacteria; kingdom Bacillati; phylum Bacillota; class Clostridia; order Eubacteriales; family Clostridiales Family XVII. Incertae Sedis; genus Sulfobacillus; species Sulfobacillus thermosulfidooxidans. Next base: position 104,197 of record NZ_FWWY01000002.1, read on the forward strand.
GCGTGACGGTCGTGGCATGGGTGGATTGTAATGCGTAGAGTAATCGCGCGAGATATTGAACGACGTAGCCGCCGGTACCTCCGGTGCCAACGACAAACAGTTGGAAGTGGGGGCGATAGAAAAAGGGGATGGTGAGAGGTTGAAGGGGTTCCAGCATCATGATGGGGACACCTCCCAAGCGGTTGGCGAGCGGCGTTGACACCAAGCGCAGGAACAGGGCCGAGCTTGGCGGTCCACCCACGTCCAATGTTTTTGCCGGGCGGTGGCTTCTAAGTCGCGCAGGGCCAGAGAGGGAAAGGCGGCAGCCGTATCCTGCCATTGGCGTAAGCCGTCGGGCGTGAGCCATTGGTGTATCGCGTGCAGAAGCCGGGGATTGCGGGCAGCTCGGTGCATGAGGGCAGCGACGACTTCAGCGCCGTCTCCCATTTCAAAGCAGGTATCGAAGGTGCGCGTATGCGTGCGGCCGTGCATCAGACAACGGGCAGCATACGCCACGCGATACCGAAATTGGGCGGGATCGGTAACGCGCAACATGTTGCACTCCTTTCGTGGGTTACATAAATAAGTTAGAGACGGTCAAGGATACAAACCGTCCTCCACAACTCATCCGCCACACCATATCGGGGCGGGGCTGATCGCAGCGGCCGATGACGCCATAACAGCCCGTGGCTTGTTCATCGGCATCATCGGTGGCGGAGAAAAAGGCCGGAAGCGTGCCGTGGGAGTGGATTTGAACGACGCGCGGAAATAACGGGTCATAGGGATCCCGCAGGGCGTCGGTGGTGACTGAGGTGGCTGTCGCCTGCTGATGGGGAATCAGAATGCGGAAGCACTGGCGGCGCACGTCCCATCGCACTTCCAGGAGCAGTTCGTGCGGCAGAGCGCGGCGGCATTCCGTCACGATCGTTGGTAAGAAATCATAAGGAATCCGGGGAATGGTGAAAGTCACGCCTTCGGTCCCGGCGGTCAGCGGAACCGATGCCGAGATCGCCGGGCGCGGGATATCGGGTCGAGCGACACGAAAGAGTCCAATGGGGGTTGTGCGATATTCGACAACGCCGGTGGGTGTGATGAGGAACCGCACGGGTTCGTTTCCGGCGGCACATGCCGCGGGATCCGTATACCAGCCGATCCAGGCCGGGGTCATCGACCTCCCGCACCTTTCCGCGATCCTTTGACGATGGGCACAATGAGACCGGTTTTCGCATTATACGTCATTTCACATCGGTCTTTTGAGAGTTCCGGATAGAGCCGTTCCATCATTTGCCGGATTTGTTCGAGGGTCAACGTTCGGTCGGTAATGATATGCTGGTGGCCAGCATAGGCCACCACCCGATCTTTATCAACAGGTGCCGTTTCGGGGGAGGCAGAGGAATCTTTGGGAGAGGGGTCGTCCGGGAGAAAGGATATTTGTTCGGCCATAAGTTACGACACTCCTTTACGTCAGTAGTGAGGTGATCCACGTCGACCACGGGAAGCCGAGGGGTTGGAGCCATTCGGGGGGAAAGACGGATCGGGTGCTCAGCGCGGCCACGAGGCCGCGGTAATCGAGGCCGCTGCGGTTGGTCTGATGGGTCAGATCCCAATTGTTGGGAGTGCTAAAGAAGATGCGGACCAGGCTGGGCCAATCAGCGGGGGTATACGGACGGTGAGGCACGGTCCAGCAACAGGTGGTATTCTCATAAACATTGCTCAACGGATACCGGTACAACGGGGTGTCCGGCTGGAGCGGGGCGTTGTCCGCGACGGCCACGATGGCGGCTTGGATGATGTGGGTGTCGCGCTGTTTGAGGAAAAACAGGAGGCGCGGCAAGGGAATCACGGTGGATTCGCGGGAGCCTTCGAGGACCCAAGGATAGGCGGCAGCCGGCAGATCGCCAACCCAGCACTGTTCGGATCCCCGCCCGGCCCAAAACACGGTTTGCGGGGGCAAGAGCGGGCTGGTGGTCCACGGGCGAGACGACGCGCTGTCGTCGTGCAGGCGTTCCACGAGGGTCTCGAGCGGCAGTTGATAGCGGCGTTCGCGCACACCATCCGTGACATGGACGTGCGGCATTTGCCCGTCTTCCAACGTAATCGTGACACGGGTCATGTCCAGGTCACCTCCTCCAGGGGCCGGATTAAATCGGTGAGGACCGCGAGCCAATGGACCCAGCGCACCAGCATGGGCTCATACTCGTCCCAATTGTCATAATCCAGGTCCCATTGCCACGTCCAGCGGCGGCCTTGCGCGGTGACGGTCGCTTGCATGGCATAATCCTGACTTTTGGCGAGAAAATCTTGGACGGTGGCCCAGACCTGAGCATAGGTTTGGGCTGCGGTGCGGCGAATGGACGGGGGCAACGCGGGATCGCGCAGGCGAGTGAGCCAGGTGGTCCACGCGGGATCGGTCCACGTGAGACGAAGGATCGATGTCTCGTCGGTATCATCGGTGGTCAGGATCTGTGCGGTGGGAATCCAACAGGTGAGCAAGCGACGAGCGTGGTCGGAGCGCGATACGGGGCCTTGTCGCCATGTCAGGGCTAACGGGGGGACGGGGCGGCCTTGATCAGCCGTCCACTTATATGCCATAAGCGTTTCCCACCAAGTGCTCCACTCGAGAATATCGTCTTCACTGAGGTACGCGGAATACGTCATAGGGTGTCACCTCCCGAGCGATTAGTAAAAGGGAATGGTTGGCGGACAGAATCCGGGTTCCATCGCGAGCGTGTCAATGAGGGTCGAGACCTGGAGCAGGGGATGCCATAAATTGTCGCGATTGACATCGCCGTCGTCCTCATCGTCATAGTCGTCGATATGCTCAATGGGGGTGTAGAACAGCAGATCAATATAGGCGGCTTGCACGTCCGAAAAGGTAAAGGTGTGCCAATCCGTGATCGTGTCTTCTTGGAGAAAGCGAGCAATCAGGGTGACGGCGGGCGATAGCGGGGGCGGATCGGCATCCCAGAAGGCGGCGAGGTTGGTCACGGGGGCAAGACGGGGCGGCATCAGACAGATCCCTCCGGCATCAGACATTTGACGGGAATGTGGGCTGCCCGGGCTTGCCGAATCATGTCATCCGTGCCGGGACTGGCGCCGGGCAGGCGGAAGGCATAGACGGCATCGACGCCGGTGGCCAGCATCTGGGCATTGCGGCGCGGACCGGCGGCGCGGCCGTAGGTGGCCCAATCGGCGGGATAGACTTCGGTGGGCAACCCGCGTTGTTGAGCCAGACGGTGGGCGATGGCATCGGCGCCGCGGGCCCCGCCGGTAATGACGGTGGTGTCCGGGGGCAAGGCGTCGATCCAGCGGGCGATAGTAGCGGCATCGGTCCAATGGCGGCTGCCGCAGAAGATGACACGGCGCATGGGCACACCTCCCGATTAGTGTCACGTTCCCATGAGCCGGCCCGCGGCGGCGGGTCGGCTACGACACTAAGGCATCTCATCATGGGGCGATGAGGAGGAGTCCGTATACGGGAGCGTGCGGTGCGTCCAGGCGGGGCCTGTCCACGAGCTATTGTCCCGGAGAATCGTGAGGGTAAAGCCTTCGCCGTCGGCGGTAAACACCGTTGCGGTGCCCTGTCCGGTTGTCATGGCGTCGGCCAGGGCGCGAGCGAGCAGGCGTAAGCCGGCCGTGGTGCCCACGATCTGGACGGAATCGTGGGCGGTGGCTTGCGGATAGACATGGAGTAACGGAGGATTCATCTTAATCTCCTCTTTCTTTGGAGGTAGGCGTCGAGACAGGGGAAAGGGGTTCTGAAAGGGTTTTCCGTATGGAAAGAGAAGCCGTTGCGAGTTTTTGACATTCATCGACGACGATTGCTTGGATGCGGGCGGTCATCGCGTCAGGGGAGCGTGATCCGTCGTCGTCGCCAAAGGTATCCGGATCATACAAAATGTCGGCTTCGGCGGGACCGAGGCGTTCCGCGATGCGGCGGCCGAGGTCCTGCCAGACCGTCAATAAATCGGGCTGGGGCGTGTAAAAGGCCATGCCTTCTTCATAGGGATCGGGCGGAGTATACGGTGTTAGAGGACCAAACGCCCAGTCGATCAGCGGGCCATCGGTGAGAAAGGTTTCATGATCGCGGAAAATGCTGTTGAGACAATCGGTCGCCGCGGCGGGATCGGCGGCATCGACCAAAAGGGTGACAGAGACCCGCATTTTAGGACCGGGCGAGACCGGTAAGATGGTTGGATTATCGGTGTCCGGGGATTGCCCGGCGCGAAAATAGCGCATAAAGTCTGCCTCCTGGTGGTCATAATGAGAGCTACGGGTTTCCATAGGGAATGATGAGACGATCACGGGGCTAGAACTCAGAGGATCGGGTCGGCGTACAGGGGGTGCCAAAGTGTTGATGGAGAAGTTGGCAGAGATGGGTCAAAGCGGCATCGAGGGACCGAAAGCCAGAGCCGCCGCGGGTGTGATCTGCACTCCACCACGCCCAAACGCCGTGGTCGTCATAGACCATGACAGTGATGGTGACGCCCGTTGGTGTCACGGGAATGTTGGCATAGGTCAGACCCGATGCGCGGGTGCCCGTCGGGGTGATGGTGCCCCACGGCGTCGTCAGAGCGGGCCACACGGAAGAAGTCATCGCGCTATTCCTCCTTATCCGAACAACAAGACCGATCCGCGGGTATGCGAGCATCGGCCCGACGGCGCGGCTGGCGGCGATACGGAGCGTGCCGGCCTTTTTGAGGCGGCACGGACCGGGTAACGGGAACGATGCCCTGCCACGAACCACGTGGCAACCGGTCGCCGTGTCGTAAATGGTCAGAGACTTTCATGATATCGACCTCCTGGCGGATTGTCATGCACAATATGGATAACCAGGACAGCCCATCCGACGTGCGGATGGGCTTAATGCGAGCATCCCGTCGCCCACGCGCGCCGCAGTTTGCGTTTGACGCGTTGTAGGGTGTTGTCGATATGTTTGGGACTTTTCTGATAGCGGGCGGCGATGGCCGCATAAGACTGGCCGGCGAGCCAGGCCCACAGAATTTCCCATTCCCGATCGCTGAGCAAATTGGGGTATCTGTAGCAATGGAACGAAAATGGCAATAGATTGGTTGAGGACTTATCGGCATTCTGAGAGAATTCCTTGATACGAACGGGCCGGCGACACAGCAGAATTTTCTGTGAAATAGACAGTAGAGTGAAGCACCGAGTCGGCGCGCATTGCTCCCCAAAGCTGGGACGCGAGGTTTCTACAATGGCACGACAATGGCTCTAGCGGATCTAGTAACGCTGGTCCCGACCTATCCCAAGCCCGTTGTGGCCCCAAACCCGGGTCCGCGGCTTGATTGTGGGGGTTTACCCGTGTCGCGCCCCATGTGTTAACCCAATCTTAACACCACGATCCTTGAAATATCACAAGGCCTTCTTATGATAAGCACATCACCATATCGCGATGGGATTATGCGACGTAGGTGACAGACATTTTGACATCCTTATTACAGGGGGGGCTTTTTTCCATATGGACACGCAATCATCGTCATCCACCGTGCGCGATCACGTGCTGCAGCCGCTGGAAGAGGCGGGCCTTTCGGGGTTTCATTGGCGGACCTGGCTCACGGCGGGTATGGGATTTTTTACGGATGCCTATGATCTCTTTATTATCGGCGTCGTGACGTCGCTGTTAACGCCGCTGTGGCACCTGACGACCTTGGATCTGATGCTGTTGAACAGCACCGCCCTCTTTGCGGCCGTGCTGGGCGCGTTGATCTTTGGACGCCTGATGGATCGCCTCGGACGCAAAACGGTCTATGGCATTGAAGCGATGCTCCTGACGGGTGGCGCGATCCTCTCCGCCTTCGCGCCCAACGTCTGGCTGTTGCTGGTCTTTCGGTTCATTGTGGGCATGGGCGTCGGGGGCGACTACCCCATGAGCGGCATCATCATGAGCGAATACTCGAACCGCAAGCGCCGGGGCTTCTTGGTCAATGCGGTGTTTGCCATGCAGGGATTCGGCTTGTTGGTCGGCCCGGCGGTCGCCGCGGCCTTGTTGGCCAGTGGCGTGCCGGACGCGACCGCGTGGCGGCTGATGTTGGGGCTCGGGGCGATTCCGGCCGGGTCGGTCATTTGGCTACGGCGCTCGATTGCAGAAACGCCGCATTTTATGCTCGGGGCGCGGGGGGATGCGGCGGGGGCCGCCCAGGTGGTGGGCACATTGACCGCCAAAACCGTGGCTGCCGCGACCCAATCCGTGAAGCCGCTGGCGAATTCCGCGCGGGTCTTGTTCACCAATCGGCGGTTTCTCCTGACGTTGATCGGGACCGCGTTTTCCTGGATGTTCCTGGACATGGCCTTTTACGGCAACAGCGTCTCCTCGTCGCTCATCATGAAAGCGTTGTCGCCGACCGGCTCCTTGCTCACGCATACCCTCACCTCCATGGTCATCTTCCTCGTCGCGGCCGTGCCGGGGTACTGGATCTCGGCCTTGACCATTGATCGCTTGGGTCGAAAATTCATCCAGGTCATGGGCTTTGCGGTGATGGCGGTGGCGTATGGAATCTTGTGGCTGGCGCCCGGCATTGCGCAGCAGACCACGGAGTTTTTGCTGGTGTATGGCGTGAGCTACCTCTTTATCGAATTCGGCCCGAACAGTACGACGTTTGTGTTTCCCTCCGAGGTTTTTCCGGTGACGGTGCGGGGCTTGGGATTCGGCATCTCCGCGTCGGCGGGGAAATTCGGCGCCGCCATTGCCGCGTTCCTGTTTCCGGTCTTGCTCGTCCGGTTGCAGCTGTCGGGGACGATGGGACTCTTAGCCGGCATTTCGGCCTTGGGCGTGGTGTTGACCCTGTTGGCCCTGCGCGAGTCCAAAGGCCTTACGCTTCGGGAGGCCTCGCAGGAAGCCCTCTTGGAGGCCCCAGCGGCCGACGGGACCCTCGCTCAGGGGAATTAAGCGGCTGGCGTCGCTCATATCCGGTGTAGCAGGAGGGGAATCCGGATGACCAAGACGTCGGAACCGGAGAGAATCGGCCGATCGCCGCGGCGCTCTAGGGTCATCCCGTTCCCGACCCTGCGGCAGCGCCGCCGCCACTGGGTGCTGGCGATGACGGTGGTGCCGGTCGGTCTTGGCGGTCTGGACGCCGGCTGGCACTGCGTCCAGGCCGCCCCGGTCTGGTGGTGGCAAGGCATTCTGGCGGTGCTGTGGCTCGGGTTGCTCGGCATTGTGGGCGCGGTCTATCATCTGCTGTGGCACGCAGGCGACGACACCCCCCACCCGTCGGACCGCCGCTAATCGTCGCCGCACAAAAAATTCGGCGGGACTGGTCATTTTCTCGATATAAGCATATCATGATGTCGTGATGGAGGTGAGGGGCATGTTCGCCGATTGGGCGGAGCGGTTTCGGGTCTTAGGCGATGCCACCCGGCTCAGGATTTTGAGTTTACTGACGGTGCGCGATGCCTGCGTCTGCGAATTGGTCGAGCTGTTGCCCGTGAGCCAGCCGGCGGTCTCGCAGCACTTGCGCCGGTTGAAGGAGGCGGGCTTGGTGACGGAGTATCGGCAGAAGGCATGGACGTATTACCGTCTTCGCACCGATGTGCCGCCGGCCCTGGCGGCCTGTTTGGCGGCGTTGCCTGCAAACGCCGAAGACGCCGCCTGGCTCCACAGCCATCATGTCGGGTTGTCGTGTGCGGTGATGGATCCGTCATCTCCAGCATTGGGGGCGGCGGACCTCGTGCCAACCAAGGAGGAGATGTCATGGAAACGACAGTGAAGGAACTGATCGCCATCGGCGCGGCCGTGGCCAGTGGATGTGAGCCCTGTCTGAGAACGCATGTGGGCCTGGCGCGGACGGCTGGGGCCGATGCGCGCGAGATCGACACCGCGGTCAATGTTGCGCGGGCGGTGCGTCTGCAAGCGGTGACCGGATTTGACGACGCTGCCGGTCGGGTCTTACGGGGCGAGCCGATCCCGGTTATGGCCACGGACAGCGGCTGTGGTTGCGGCCCCGGATGTCAGTGCTAGGAGGGGATGGGGAATGCGCGTCGAGATTTTTGACCCGGAACTGTGCTGCACGAGCGGCGTGTGCGGATCCGCGCCCGATCCGACCCTGATTCGGGTCGAGGAGATGCTGGAACAATTGAAGGCGGAGGGCGCCACCGTGGCGCGCTACCAAATGAGTCGGCAGGCGACGGCGTTTACCGAAAACCCGACCGTGTACCGGACCCTGTTAGAGTCGGGGACGGCGGCCCTGCCCATCACCGCCATTGATGGGGTGGTGCAGTTCGTCGGGCGGTATCCGACCTACGCCGAGCTTCACGGGACCTGGGCGTCGTCGGGACGGGAGGCGTAACCGATGGGCTATTGGTTCTTTTCCGGCAAAGGCGGCGTGGGGAAGACCTCCCTCGCCTCCGCCACGGCGGTGGCGCTGGCCGCGGCCGGGCAGCGCATCCTCTTGGTGACGACCGATCCGGCGTCCAATTTGGCGGACGTGTTTCAGCAGGCGATTGGGCCGGCACCCCGGGCGATTACCGGGGTGCCGGGCCTGATGGCGCAAGAAATTGATGCGGAGGCCGCCGCGGCCGCCTATCGGCAACAGGCGTTGGAACCCCTGCGCGGCATCTTGCCGGACGCCATGCTGGCCACCGTGGAGGAGCAAATGAGCGGGCCGTGTACGGTCGAAGTGGCGGGTTTTGACGAATTTGTGCACTGTATGCTGGCGACCGATTATGACGGGGTCGTGTTTGACACGGCGCCGACGGGGCATACTTTGCGGCTGTTGGCCTTGCCGGCCGCCTGGTCCGCGCACATTACGGACGCCAGTCAAGGCTCCGGGCAAACCTGCCTGGGGCCGGTGGACCAGTTACGCACGTCCCAGGCGCAATATGACAGGGCCCTCCAGGCGCTGCAGGATCCCGCCCGGACGACGTTTGTCTTGGTGACCCAACCCGAGCGGGCGGCGGTCGCGGAGACGCTCCGGGCCGCCGACGAACTGCGGGCGTTGGGGTTGGTGGAACCGCAGATGGTGGTCAATGGCGTCATCCCGCGGGAGGCCGCCGATCACCCGTTTTTTGCCGCACGCCAGGCGATGCAGGAGGCGGCTATCGCATCCTTGGAACAGGCGTGGGGCCGTCCGGCCCGCCGCATTCCGCTGCAGGCGGGCGAAGTGACGGGGTTAGCGGCCTTGCGCGATTTGGGAAGGTGGGTGATGGCGGATGTCCCCAGTGCCCGCTAAGGGGTCCCGGCAGCGCATCTTTCTCGCGGGCAAGGGCGGCGTCGGGAAAACCACCCTGGCGACGGCGGTGGCCGTGGGGCAGGCCCACGGGGGGCGGAAGACCCTGCTGTTGACCACCGATCCCGCGGCCCACACCGGGCTCGTCTTGGGCACGGCGGTCGGGGAGGATCCAGTGGCGGTCCCCGGGGTGCCACACCTCGACGTCGCCCGCATCGACCCCGCCGAGGCCACCGCCCGATACCAGGCGGATATCCTGCGCGAGGCCGAGATGCGGTACGCGCCGGAGACGGTCGCACGCTTGCGCGAGGAGCTGAATTCCCCGTGCACCGAAGAAGTCGCCGTCTTCCGCCGGTTCTTATGGGCACTCCTGACGGATGCGTATGAGACCGTGGTGTTTGATACGGCGCCGACTGGCCATACGGTGCGGCTCCTCAGCCTGCCGCTCAGCTACCAGCAGCAGTTGCAGGTGAAAGCCGCCGGGATGGAGGAGAGCCGGGCGGTCGACGACGCCGAAGCGGCCACGATGGCGCAGGCGTTGGCCGTGCTGCGCGACCCCCACCAGACGATCTGGGCATGGGTGGTCTACCCGGAAGCGACGCCCATCCGGGAAGCGCAGCGCGGAGCCGCCGAAATGGATGCCCTCGGCGTTCCCCCGGGGTGGGTGTTCGTCAACCAAGTGTTGCCGGAAGCGGCGTGTGTCCATCCGTTGTTTCGGCAACGCTACGCCATGCAGCAAGGCTATCTGGACGGCTTGAGCGGTCAGTTTCCCGGCGCGGTCCAGATGCCCGTGCCGCTCTTGGCGACCGACGTGGTCGGTTTGGTGGCGGTGGAAGAGCTGTTGGCGGCCATGCCGCCAGGAGTGGCAATGGGGGCCCATTAAGGGCCCCACGATATCACAGGAGGGATCGTACGATGGCGAACCTGGCGATTGTGCTGTTGTCCGGCCAGGACAACCCCAGCCGCGCGAGTGCCGGCTTGCATGTGGCGAAGCGAATTTACGACGCGCGGGTGGAGAACGGCATTGATGCGGTGGAAGTCTTTTTGTTTACGGAGGGTCTGAAGGTGCTGGGCGAGACCGACAGCGACCTCCGCCAGCTCATCCAATGTACTGCAGGGGCTGTCGATTTCGGAGGACGAGGCCACGTGGCTGCGGAGTCACCAAGTGGGGGCCGCGTGCGCCATCCCCGTGGCGGCTCCGGTGGAGGATGTCTTGGGGGCCTCGGAATGATGGTGTTGCGACGCCGCAGGCCGTGGATGGCGGAGGAGACCCGGGCATGGCGGTAGCATTAGCCGTCGGACTATTTCTCGTGGTTCTTGTGCTCATTATTGCCCAACCGCGGGGTCTCTCGATTGGATGGACCGCGCTGGGTGGGGCGATCGTGGCCCTCCTGCTGGGGATTGTCTCGTGGACCAACGTCGGCACGGTGGTGGGGATTGTCTGGGATGCCACCCTCACCTTTGTCGCGGTGATTCTCATTTCGCTCATTCTCGATGCCGTGGGCTTCTTTGAGTGGTCGGCGCTGCACATGATTCGCGTCGCCCGCGGGCATGGCCTGCGCTTGTTTCTGCTCTTGGGTGTCCTGGGAGCGCTGGTGGCCATGCTGTTTGCGAATGATGGGGCTGCCCTCATCCTCACGCCGATTGTGTATGAACAAGCGAAAGCGCTCAAACTGGATCCCAAGGCGACCGTGGCCCTTATCATGGCCAGCGGCTTTATTGCGGATACCACGTCGTTGCCACTGGTGGTCTCCAACCTGGTCAATATAGTCTCGGCCGGCTATTTCCATTGGGGATTCGGATCGTATGCCCTCCGCATGGTGCCGGTAGACCTGGTGGCGTTGGGGGCGAGTCTGGGGGTGTTGTACCTCTTTTATCGTCGCTCCATACCGGCTTCGGTGACGACGGCCGACTTGCGATCGCCGGTGTCGGCCATTAAGGACCCCCGGGTCTTTCGGGCGGCGTGGGTCGTGTTGGGCCTGTTGCTTGTCGGCTATTTCGCGAGCCAGTTCCTGCATTGGCCGGTGGCGATTTTTGCGGGGGCGGCGGCGGTGGGTTTATTGGTCATCGCCCACCGGAGCCCGGTGGTCCCCATCCCGTCGTTGGTGAAAAATGCCCCCTGGAAAATCGTCGTGTTTTCGATCGGCATGTATGTCGTGGTCTTTGGTTTGCGGAACGTGGGGCTCACCCATCTGTTGGGCACGGTGTTGACAGCCCTGGGGACCCATGGCGCCGTCGCCGGCATTGTGGGCACGGGGGTCGTGGCGGCCGCGCTCTCCTCGGTGATGAACAATATGCCGACCGTGCTGATCAATGCCTTGGCGATCCATGACGCGGCGGTGGGACCGACCCTGCACACGGCCATGGCGTATGCGAACGTGGTGGGCTGTGACTTGGGGCCCAAGTTCACCCCCATTGGCTCGCTGGCCACGCTCCTCTGGCTGCACGTGTTAGAGCAGCGCGGGGTGCGCATTACCTGGGGCTATTACATGCGGGTGGGCGTGACGCTCACCATTCCGGTGCTCTTGGTCACGTTGATAGCGCTTTGGGGCTGGTCTGCCGTCATTGGATAGGAGGGATGTCTCATGCAAACCTATGCGGTGGACGTGCGACGAAACAATGCCCAGCACGTCGTGGCGACGACCCGGGATTTTTCCCTGACGTTGGGGGCGCGGCGGGGCGACGCCACCGCCGGGTGCAATCCGGTCGAAATGCTGTTGTCGGCCCATCACGGCCATGGCCATTCAGCTGACCGGGGTGCGCCACGATCAGCCGCCCCAATTGGTCTCGGTGACCTATCCATCGACGGTCCAGACCGCCGTGGCCGAGGCCCGGCTGACGCGCTTGGTGGAGACGGCGAAACGGAACAGCACCGTCTTTCAAACCATGGCACTCGCGATCCCGGTATCCGGCACCGTGGTGCGGACCGACGAAGCCGCGCCCATCTAAGGAGGTTATCCCTATGGCTCATATTCTGATCATCGGCGGCAGTGATGCCGGCATCAGCGCGGCGCTGCGCGCCCGAGAAGTGGATCCCACCGCCCCCGTCACCATGCTGGTGGCCGATGCCTTTCCCAACTACAGCATCTGCGGTCTGCCCTTCTATCTCAGCGGCGAGGTGGCCGATTGGCACCAGCTCGCGCATCGCACGCTGGGCGACATTGAATCAGCGGGCATCCGGGTCCGGTTGAACACCCGGGCGCTCGCCATCGATCCGGCGTCACATACGGTGCGGGTGCAAACTGAGAGCCAAGCCCCCGAGACGGTACCGTATGACAAGCTGGTGATCGGCACGGGAGCAGAACCCATTCGACCGCCCATACCGGGGGTGGATCACCCGGGAGTCTTCTTGCTCCATAGTATGGCGGATAGTTTCCGGGTGGCGGCCCATCTGGACACCCACCAGCCCCAGCGCGCGCTCATCATTGGGGCGGGCTACATCGGACTGGAAATGGCCGATGCCTTGCGGCACCGCGGACTGGCCGTGACGGTGGCGGAACAGGCGCCGGCCGTCTTACCGACCATCGATCCTGACTTGGGCGGGCGCCTGGGGACGCATCTCACCGCCCACGGTGTTGCGGTCCGGACGGGCATCCGGATCGAGCGCATCACGCGAACGGGTGACACGTTGCACGTCACGGGGTCCCCCAGCTTCGCGGAGGACACCGACCTGGTCTTGGTGGTGGTCGGGGTTCAACCCGTCACGGACCTGGCGCACGCGGCGGGGTTGGCCCTGGGCCTGAAAGGCGCCATTCCGGTGGACCGGACGATGGCCACGGCACTGCCCGACATTTACGCCGCGGGTGACTGTGTTGAAACCTATCATCGGTTGCTCGGCGCGCCGACCTATTTGCCGCTGGGGACGACGGCGCACAAGCAGGGACGGGTCGCGGGTGACAATGCGGCCGGGGGTGACGCGCACTTCGCCGGATCCCTCGGCACCCAGGTGGTCAAAGTGTTCGACTGGGCCATTGCGCGCACGGGCTTTCGCGATCACGAAGCCGTGGCGGCCGGCTATCAGCCGCAGACGGTCGAATTCACGGCATGGGACCACAAGGCTTACTATCCCGGTGCCCGCGAGCTGACGTTTCGCATCACCGGCGATCGTGAAACGGGCCGCCTCTTAGGCGCCCAGATGCTGGGGCACTGGCAAGCCGCGGTGGCCAAGCGCATCGATTTCTTTGCCATGGCGCTGTATCACCAGATGACGGTGGCCCAATGCTTGGAGGTGGACCTCAGCTACACACCGCCTTTGGGGAGCCCCTGGGATGCGGTGCAAATGGCCGCGGAGCATTGGTTGCGCGTGGCGCGATCGGGCCGTTCGAGATGACGATCGGGCGCCCGTTTGCGCCCCGGCGTCACCATCGCGCGGCAGTCAAAAATCCGAAGAACGCAGGAGGACATCGATGCTTCGAGCTTATGTCCTGTTTTTTTTCGCAGGTCTCGCCGAAATTGGCGGCGGTTACCTCGTCTGGCAATGGCTGCGCCATGGTCGATCCCTTGTGGTGGGGTTGTTAGGGGGCGCCATCCTCTTTTTGTATGGCATCATTGCCACGCGTCAGGAGTTTGCGTCGTTCGGCAAGGTGTATGCGGCTTACGGCGGGGTGTTCATTGTCCTCGCCGTGCTCTGGGGTTGGGGCATTGACCATCGACGCCCCGATGTCTCGGAATGGATCGGCGCCGCCATCTGTCTTGTCGGCGTGACCGTCATGCTCTGGCGGCGGTAACGGGCACCCGGTCTAGATGAAGTACTGCGCAAACGCCGTTTTGATTTCGGCAATTTTCGCCTCGGCGTTGCCGGTCTCGACCGCGTCGACAATGCAACTGTCCATGTGGTCCTCAAAGACCAGACGGGCGACCCCATCCAGTGCCGCGCGAATCGCCGCCAGCTGAATCAAAATCTCCGGGCAGTCCCGATCGCTGACGAGCATCTCCCGGACTGCGCGGACATGCCCCTCGATCCGCGCCATGCGATGAACCATCGGTTGGCGATTACGCGTGCGTGACATCGTGTCCCTCCTCGATCCTTTCGTTGCGTCGGCGGGGCGTGCCCTTACCAGGGCGGCTCCGGATGGGCTTCGTCGCCCGTTTCGACCTGGATCGTGGAATGCGTGATCCCATATGGCACCAGCACCTCGTGCAACTGGCAGAGCACGTCTTGGGGTGGTGGCGCGGCGGCGGTCAATGTGACATGGCAGGCCAACGCCGGGGCCTCGCTGCTCACGGTCCACACGTGCAAATCATGGACGGCATCCACGCCGGGGACGGCAGCCATCTGGGCTTCGATTTGCGCCAGCGGGATCGAGGCCGGGGCGGCTTCCAGCAACACCCGCACGGTATCCCGGACGACCCCCCAGCCGCCCCAGACCATCAGGACGGCAATCACCAGGGTCACCACAGCATTGACCGGACTCCACCCGGTCCGCCACAACACGGCGGCCGCGAGCAAGACCCCGAGGGACCCCGCACTGTCTGTCGCCAAATGCCAGAGCGCGCTCCGGCGATTGAAATCCTGCGGATCGCGAAAACCCCAGGCTAAGACGCCATTCGCGATCAGCGAGACGCCTGCGGCCACCGCCATGATGCCCGCGTTCGCTGCCGGCTGCCGCCAGTGTTGTAGGGCATCCCACCCTAACGCGCCGGCCATCACCCACAACAGGAGCGCGTTGGCGAGGCCGGCGAGCACTTCCAGACGCCCCCAGCCAAATGTAAAGTGGGCGGTCGGTGGCCGGCGCCGCTGGCGATCGGCATACCAAGCCAGCCCCAGCGCGCCCACATCCCCCAGCGAATGCGCCGCATCCGCACCCAAGGCGAGGCTGTGGCCCCACCAGGCGCCGAGTGCTTTGGCGACAATGAGGACCACGGTCACGGCGATGGCGCGGCCGAACCCGTTTGCGGGCCCGTGACTGTGGTGATGATGCTCGGCCGTGGCGACAACCTCCTCTGTTTTCGCGTGGTGGGGATTCCGCCTTGCCATATCCCCCCTGAGGGGATCGTATGCGAAGGAAGACGCTAATGCAATCCACCAATTTTAGGGGCGTCGCGGATCGATCCATGACGGGCCAGCATTTGACAGCACCGAGGAGGATGGGCGTGCGTTCACGGATCCTCACAGGCTCTGCGGGCGCGAGATGGCGTGGCTGTCTCACCATGGGATTGCCTTTGAAGAGCGTGATATTACGCAAAACGAACAGTGGATGGACGAGTTAATGGCGCTGGGTGCCAGCGCCACCCCGACCACGGTGATTGAATGGGACGACCAACGCGAGGTTATCGTCGGTTTTAACCAGGCGAAACTCACTGACCTATTGCTTCACGATGATTCTCAGCGCGAGTGACGCGGGAAACGTGGCCGCTCGGGACAGCTCGTGCATGCGGCGGCGAAACGGCGGCACTGTTATCAGACGGTGCCGCCGTTTATTTCCTTAAGGAGACCTGAAATTACAACATACGAATAGGAACATTTGCTGGACATTGGCTCTACGTCTTGTTATGCTGCGTTGGGAAACTCTAACAAGGGAGCGAACACGATGCAGGCTTTTGATTGGAACGAGGCGGAGCGAGAGCATTATCGTCGGATGTTTGAACTGTTAGCCGGCCATCTCGATGAGAAGTCCACTCGGCTCGTAGGGGCAGCGATGGCGTTGTCGCTAGGAGCAGGCAGTCACAGTGCCGTTCGGGGGATCACGGGGCTGGCCATGGATACCCTACAACTCGGCGTCGCACAACTGCGCGGTGACGTGGCTCTTCCGGCCGAGAGAATCCGCCGCCACGGCGGCGGCCGTAAGGAGATTACCGAGATTTATCCGGATCTGGTTCCTGCCTTACGCAAACTGGTGGAAGCGGATACACAAGGGGATCCGGAATCGCCCTTACTGTGGACCTCGAAGAGTCTCAGTCATCTGGCGGATGAGCTGACGACACAAGGGATGCCGGTAAGTGGGAAGACGGTCTCCCGCTTGCTAGCTGCCGAAGGTTATTCGATGCAAGCGAATCGCAAGCGATTCGACCGGGGGAGCGATCACCCGGACCGCGACCAACAATTTCAGTACATTGCCGCGCAAGCCCAGGATTTTCAAGACCGCGGCCAGCCGGTGATTTCCGTGGACGCCAAAAAGAAGGAAACCATCGGCAACTTTAAAAACGGGGGCCAAGAATATCAGCCGACGGGCGAGCCCGTCGCAGTGAATGCGCATGACTTTCCCGACCCGGCGCTCGGTAAGGCCATCCCGTATGGTATTTATGATCCGGTGAGCAACACCGGTTGGGTGAGTGTGGGGATTGATCACGATACGGCCGAGTTCGCCGTCGCGAGTATCCGCCAATGGTGGGACCAGATGGGCCGTACTGCCTACCCAAACGCGACCGAGCTTTTCATCACCCCCGACGGGGGTGGTAGTAACGGGTATCGGCTCCACGGCTTCAAGCTCGAACTACAGAAGTTCGCGGACGAGACAGGCCTCACCCTGCGGGTCAGTCACTTTCCGCCCGGCACGAGCAAGTGGAATCGCATCGAGCACCGCATGTTTTCGGCCATCAGTCTCAATTGGCGCGGACGCCCCCTCACGAGCCACGCCATCGTCGTGAAATTAATTGGGCATACGCGTACCAAGACCGGTCTAAAAATTCAGGCTGCGTTGGACACCAACGCCTATGCGACCGGAAAAACGATCGATAAGGAGGCCTTAGCAGCGTTGAACATTGAACGACCCGACGATCAAAATTCACAGTGGAACTACATTATCCGGCCCCATGTCAATGCCGATCACTCAGAGGTCGTAGGTTAAAATTTTATGGCTCCTAACGTGGTGAATCACGGGCGATTGGGGGCGAATAAGCAGAACGTGCCGCCAGGTGGTTTAGCGTACAGGACTTCGTGGGGTTCTTTTGACCATCGACGCGGTCATTCTTCGTGCGCTTCTTCCCAGGCCTCCCGCGCTTCCCGGACCACCCAATAGGCGATCAGTAAAGCGGCCAGGGGATCGACCCATGTCCAGTGAAAGGCCCAATTCGCGGCCAGACTCACCAAGGCCGTGGCCGCCATCCACGCACACACCACGCTTTCGGCGGCGTCGGCCTGCAAGGCTGCGCTGCCCAAGGCCTGCCCCAGCACCCGTTTGGATCGGGCCAGCCAGACCATCAGCGCGACAGAAACCGCCGCCAAGATCATTCCCAAGGGACTCGCGGTTTCGTGGAGATGGCCGAACAGCTCCCACGCCGCCGCCCCAACAAGGTACAGCGCCAATAGGCCCAAGAGGCCGGCGGCCCATCGGGCAGCGCGATGCTCAGCCGCCTCCACGGTTTCGGCATCGCCCCCGCGCACCTGGAGCGTCAACCGCTGAACTAAAATGCCGGCGGATAGCTGCTCAATCAGACTATCGGCACCGAACCCGGTTAACGCGACGGAGTGGGCTTGGACTCCCGCCCAGAGAGCGCCGGTGGCTTCAATGATTATCCAACCGATGGACACCCACTCCAACCGGAGCGCACGACGCGCCATCTGTAGGGCTTCCATTCCGATCCACTCCTCTCGTGGACGATGCTACGGGAGTCCGCCCGGACCATCCGTCCCCGCGCCGACCTACTCCTTGGGAACACCGCACCGCCGTTGGTATTCATGGCCAATTATACGGGACCGCGGTGGGTATCACCACACCATGCGGTCCATTCCGGAAGCATTTGCGGACCTTGCGATGCCTTCCGGATGGGTCGTCGTGGGAGGAAGGTTTCGGGACATTCGGGGGCGTTAGTACCGTAACGATGGGGCTGAACGGCACCGTTCAGCCCTCTTCCTAGCGCCCTATTCCGGGTGCCCGATCTGGCGTGCTAAACGATACAATGTTGCGCGACTCACCTGCGTCATCGCACAAATATCATTGACCGTCAGATGATTGCGATCCCGGGCCGCCAAGAGTTCCAGCGCATGGGCGAGGCCTTTGTGATGGGCCGTGTAGGTCCGGGGACGTCCTTTGTAGACCCCACGGGCTTTGGCCGCGGCAATGCCTTCGAGCTGACGTTCCTTGATCAGGTCGGCCTCAAATTCGGCAATCCCGGCCAACACCGTGATAAGGAGCTTGCCAATCGCGGTGGACGTGTCGACCACATCCCCGCCCATATTCAAGACGACGAGCGACACCCCCCGCTCGGTCAAGGTCGCCATGGTATTGAGGGCATCTTGCGTACTGTGGGCAAAGCGGTCCAGTTTCGTGACCACGACCGTGTCACCCATCGTGAGGCGATCAAGGAGCGCCGAAAATTGGGTGCGATGTTTGAGGGATCGCCCGGACAACTTTTCTTGGAAAATTTTCTCGCAGCCGTAGGCGGTCAATTGCGCGACCTGCGTGTCCAGACTTTGGGTGGTCGAACTCACCCGGGCATAGCCGTAAATCATGGGGTTTTCGCTCCCGTTTCGGTATGATTAATGAGACAAGCATACGATACGCCGGAAACGGCGACAACCCGTAGCTGGCAACCTGTCTTAACTGGGTGTACCCATGTGAGACATGAGCGCAATTTCCCACGGGAGGAGGGATTCCCACGCCGGTCAATTTCCTCACCGAGGAGCAGGCGACGCAATACGGCCAGTATGCCGGCGACCCGTCCCCGGCCCAACTCGCCCAGTATTTCTATCTGGACGATACGGATCGCCAATTCCTTCGTCCGCTCCGCGGGGATCGTCAACAGCTGGGATGGGCGGTGCAACTGGGGACCCTCCGGTTTCTCGGCACGTTTGTGGAGGACTGGACGACCATCCCCACGGCGGTTATCGATTATGTTGCTGGCCAGTTGGCCATGGCCGTTCCCGATGGTATGGCGCGATACGGGAGTAGTCGTACCCGTCGAGAGCATACCCTCCGGATGACGGCGTTGTACGAATATCAACCCTTTGAGGCCCAACCCGGCCACTGGCGTGTGGTGCGGTGGTTATACCAGCGCGCCTGGCTCACGGCCGAACGTCCGAGCGTGTTGTTTGATCGGGCAACGGCGTATCTCGTGGAACACAAAATTCTCTTGCCCGGGGTGACCACCCTCACCCGGCTGGTAGCCCAGGTCCGCGATCGGGCCCAAGGACGACTCTGGCGGCGTCTCGCCGCCGTGCCGAGTGCCACCCAACGAGACGCGTTGGAAAGCATCTTAGCCGTCGACCCCAAGACCCGCCAAACCGCGCTGGATGGGCTCCGCCGTGCGCCCACCCGCCCCAGCATTCGAGGATTCCACTACGCCCTCGACCGGCTCGATCAGCTGCGGGCGTTCGGGGCCGCGGGCTGGAACCTCCGCGCTATTCCCCCAACGCGATTGGCCGCCTTGGCGCGTCATGCGGCCACGGTCCGGGCGCAAGCACTGGATCGGATGCCGCCGGACCGGCGGCTGGCGACCCTCGTAGCCTTTGTCGTCGTCTTCACGATGCGGGCCCAAGATGACGTAATTGCACTCTTTGACCGCTACCTGACCGAGCTGTCCGCCCGCACGCAGCGCCGTTCCGACAAAAAACGACTGCGCACGCTCCGGGACTTGGATGCGGCGGCCCGCGCGCTGCGCGAGGCGTGTGCGGTCCTCCTGCAAGACGAGGATCCCAAAACGGATTTACGGACCGCCATTTTTGCCCGGGTGTCAAAGGAGGCGCTCGCCACCGCCATCCGCCAGGTGGATACGTTGACCCATCCGCCGGATCAAAGGATCGCATTCCAGGAGCTCTGGCCCCACTACCCGATGATTCGTCAGGTACTCCCACGACTCCTCGCCACCATGCCCTGGCAGGCGACACCGGCGGGTCAAGGCACCTTAGAGGCCTGGCACTTTCTCCGGGATCACGAAGGCCATGCCACGCGGAGTTGGCCCGAAGCGCCCATGACCGGCATGACGACCACCTGGCGAGCCGTCGTCGTGGGGGAAAACGGCCGGGTGTCGAAGAAAGCTTATACCTTCTGGGTGTTGTTCCGGATGCTGGAATTGATGCAGTCGCACGACCTGTATGTCACCCCGAGCGAACGCTATGGCGATCCCCGGTCCCAACTCCTGCAAGGCGCGGCGTGGGAGGCGGTACGCCCGCAGGTTCTACGCACGCTCAACTGGGCTGCAGATGCGGAATCGGCCTTAGGCCCGTTGCGAGAGGCGCTCGACACGGCTTACCAAACGACCGCCGCGCATTGGGAAACCAATCCCGCCGTCCGACTGGAAGCGTTTGCGGGTAAAGACCGCCTGGTGTTGAGCCCGCTAGACCGGCTGGAGGACCCGGTCTCTCTGCGCCGGCTACGGAGCCGGGTGGCGAGCTTGCTTCCGCGGCCCACGTTGCCGGATTTACTTCTGGAAGTCCATCACTGGACAGGCTTTGCCGACGCCTTCACCCACGTAAGTCAGGGGGGCGAACGGGTCAAGGATTTGGCGCTCAGTGTCTGTGCCGTTCTACTGGCGCAGGCGTGCAATATCGGTCTCGACCCCGTGGTACATGCGGGGATCCCGGCGTTGGAATATGATCGGCTCACCTGGGTGGCGCAAAATTACGTCCGGGCTGAAACGCTCACGGCCGCCAACACCTTATTGGTGGACTACCATGCGCAACGCCCGCTCGCGCAGATCTGGGGGCAAGGCGAGGTCGCCTCGGCCGATGGTCTGCGCTTTGTCGTGCCAGTTCGCACCCTGCATGCCGGCGCTAACCCGAAGTATTTCGGCGCGGGCCGGGGCGTCACCTATTACAACTTTACCAGCGACCAGTTTAGTGGATTTAATGCCTTAGTCATCGCCGGGACTCTTCGCGACTCCCTGAACGTGTTAGAAGGGGTCCTTGACCAGCAAACCGGACTGCATCCCCACGAAATCATGACGGATACGGCCGGGTACAGCGATCTGATTTTTGGCCTGTTTGGGTTGCTGGGCTACCAATTCAGCCCACGTCTCGCCGATATCGGCGAGGCCCGCTTTTGGCGCATCGATGCGGAGGCCGATTACGGGGTGCTCAATCGCCTGGCCCGCCAGCGCATTCGTGCCGACCTCATTCTCCGCCATTGGGACGACATGTTGCGGGTCGCGGGATCGTTGAAGTGGGGGACCGTGAATGCCACCGCACTGATTCAAGCTCTGCAGCACGGGGGGCGACCGACCCTGCTGGGGCGCGCCATCGGGGAACTCGGTCGGATTTACAAAACTCGGTACCTGTTGGCTTATTTGGATGACGAAAGCTACCGGCGGCGGATTCTCACCCAGCTGAATCGGGGCGAAGCGCGACACAGTCTCGCCCGGACGGTGTTCTACGGGAAACGGGGCGAATTGCATCAAGCCTACCGCGAAGGTCAAGAGGATCAACTGAACGCGCTGGGGTTGGTCGTCAATGCCATTGTGCTGTGGAATACGCGATACATGGAACAGGCGCTGGCATTAATCCGCCAGCGCGGAACCACGGTGTTGGACGACGACGTGGCGCGTCTCTCCCCGCTCGGGCATGACCACATTACCATGTTGGGGCACTACTCCTTCGAGGTCCCCGAGGTCGTCGCGCAAGGTCATCTCCGGCCACTATCGTCGTTGGATGAGTAGGTACCCAATCCTATTGCCATTTTCGTTCCATTGCTACAGAAACCCCAAATTAGCGGCTTGTTGCACAAGTTCGGCCCATAGTTCCTGGGTCTCCCAGGTGTCGCTGGGATTGTGGCCCGGATCAACGAGCGAGTCGGCGAGCTGGCGATCATGATGAGGATAAAGAGGGGCGTTGAGAGATGCGGCGGTATTCAGAGGCCGATGTTTAAGCCGCGACGCCATGCGAGCGGCGGTGGCGAGCCGGTGTTTGACCACGTGGCGGGCCCACGCGGAAAACACGCGATGATAATGTGGTTGATACGTTTGAACGGCGATCCAAAACGCGAGACTGGCTTCCTGATACAGATCATCGCTTGTGAGGCCCGGGAGGGTGTAGCGCGTAGCTTCGTGGCGTAACCAGCCGCGAAAACGGGCGAAAAGCGCGGTAAAGGCGTCGGGGTCGGACCGAGCGCGGTGGGCGAGCCTATTTAAGGTCCAAAAGGCCCACCGCGTCACATGGCGCGGCAAACGCCGGGGAGCCGTCGTGGGGGGATGGGATGGATGTGCGGGCTGCTACATCATCAAGAACCTCCTTAAGACACGGTGTGAAGTGAGGCGCGGTGGCACTGGACCCAATAGGGTTTCCACCAGCGCCACGCGGCATCCCAAGCTGGCCAACGGGGCCACCCGCGGATGGGGGTCATCGTGCCGTTCAGGGAGCGCGACGAGGTGCGCCAGGTGTTCCAAAACTCCATGCGCCACGTTGCCCAGATAGCGGTCATCCAGAGCACATGGCGCCACTCGGGATCAGCGGGCCACGGGATGGTGCGCCACGTATGGGCCCAGACAGGCGGATCGATTGGATGCGTCATCCACCACGCATCACCAGGGAGTGCAGGAAGCTGGATGGTGGCGTGAATCTCGGTGAGGGTAACCCCATGATGTTGGGCGCGCCAGAGGAGCCGCCATAATTGATGATGCCCGGCGATGGCTAAGAAAAACCACCAACCCCAGTGGGGAAGGGGAGAAGCGGCATCCGTCAAGCCGTGATCGTGGTCCCAGTGCTGCATCAGCGTGACGTAATCGGACCGGTGAGGCGGACCACCGGGGAATTGTTGGACCATCCAGGAGAGGGTGGTGTGATCGGCGGGAGTGACCGGCCATGTGATATCGAGCCACCAGCCCCGAACGGTCGGATCATGCGGCCAGGGAAAGGGAATGGGAGGAGAATGCCCCATTTTTCGTGGAAATTGAAACTAGCGATCCTGATGGCTCTCTGGTTTACTAGAGAGGTCTGAACCCATCTTGAGGAGGAATCGCTAGTGACTACCAGTATAAAGAAAAAATCGCTTCCCGAACAGTCGGTGACGGTGCCGTGGGTGGACATCCTCCAGGATGCCGAAGACGGGTTATTGGCGCTGTCGATCCGGGTCGGATTGCAGGTTTTGCAACAGATGATGGCGGCCGAGGTGGAGCAGTTGGCAGGGCCTAAAGGCCGTCATGATCCGCAACGCCAAGCGGTCCGACACGGGACCGAAGTCGGCAGCGTCTTTTTGGGGGATCGCAAAATCTCCGTTCCGCACCCCCGGGTGCGGGCCGCTGATGGCTCGGAGGAAATTCCGTTAGACACCTACCATCAGTTTCAGGACCCGACGCTGGCGACACAAGCCGTACTGGAACGCATGCTGTATGGCTTAGCGAGCCGCCAACAGCGCCATGCCGATGCAGCCTTTGAAGCCGCGATGGAGCAGCCAGGCCCCAGCAAAAGCACGGTGAGCCGCCGCTTTATCCAAGCCACCCAACAGGCCCTTGACCGCTTTCTCCAGCGCCGGTTGGATGACCGGACGTGGGTGGTGGTGATGATCGATGGTTTGCGTGTAGCGGACCATCTGGTGGTGGGCGCCTTAGGGATTGATGCGGACGGTCACAAGCGTGTCTTGGGATTGGTCGAAGGGGCGACAGAAAATCATACCGTAGTCATGGCCTTATTGCAGGATCTCATCACTCGCGGCCTGACGGCCGCGCAGGGATTACTCGTGGTCATCGATGGGGCCAAGGCCTTAGCCAAAGCCGTGCACGACGTCTGGGGAGACCAAGTCCTCATCCAACGCTGCCAAATCCACAAGCAACGGAATGTGCTCGACCACCTGCCGAAATCGGCCGAAAATCGGGTCCGCCAGCGCTTACGGAAAGCGTATCAAGAACCGGATGCGGACAGGGCCGCGCAGGCATTAGAAGCGCTCGCGAAAGAGCTCGAACGGGATCATCCCGGCGCCGCTGGGAGTCTCCGGGAAGGACTGGCGGAAACGTTAACCGTCCATCGATTGGGCCTGCCGGGCCTCTTACGCCAAACGTTGGCGAACACCAATGCCATGGAATCCATCAACAGTCAATTTCGGACCCATGCGCAAAATGTCAAACATTGGACCAATGGGCAACAAGTCTTACGCTGGTTGGCGTCGGCGAGCTTTTTTATCGAAGACACGTTGACGCGGATCCCCGGCTATCGCGAGATTCCCGTGTTGCAAACGGCCTTAAAAGCCACGTGTTCCAAAACGCCGGAACAAAAAACCGAGCAAATCGGTTAAATCACGAGAAAGGATGCGCTAGCGAAATTCCACGAAGCTTGGGACAACCTCGAATGGGAGGCATGAGAACACCTTCTTGGAAGAGTTAAGGTAGGGGCAAGAGGGTGTGAAGCCGGCCGAGTAAGCGGGCATAATCGGGTCCGGTGTGATCGGGCAACAACGGCACAGGCCATCCGGGCCACTCATCCCACCGGATTTTGCGCGAGCTGGGGGGCCATAGTGGCCAGGGCACCAGCTGCCAGTGATCGCGATCACGGGCGAGCAGAATAAAGACCACGCTGCCATAGTGGGCACTGGCGGTAAAGAGTTGACGACTAGGACGGGTGAGACACCGGGGAGACAGGCCCTCATCGGGTACACAATACACGTTAAACCCGAGGGCTTGCAAGGTTTCGCTATGGAGTCCCACGTAATGAATGGTGGGACTAGACGTCGGTTCGATGCGCCAGAGATAGCGGTCTTGATAGATCTGATGGGTGGCGGCTAAAGCGGCGGCAAAGGGTTCAGGAATCATGAGACAATCCTCCGAAACAGATGATGGGGTGAGCTGAGTATAGCACAAGTCGAAACGGATGGCGTTATGGCGTAAGGAGCGCGTGGCGTAACACCTGGCGCAGGTGATCGGCCCACGTGGGATCGCGGGCTGTGAGGGCGTGAAAGCATTGGGCAAGCCATTGGCTCACGCCGTCAGGCGGATCTGTCTGCAACACGGGCGTCAAGGCGATAAAGGCCGTTACGTGGCGAGAATCCTGCTCACAGATCATAGCGGTGAGGGAGAGCCATAACGCCACAAAAAGCTGTTGGGTGGCGGTCCAGGTGGATGAGGGTGCAGGAAACACGGCGCGGGCGAAGGCGGTTACGGTGTTGGATGGCAGACCCACCTGGCGACAGGCCGTATAAGCGGCGTGCAGGCGAGTCCGGGCTGTGGGAGACATGGGATCCCTCCTCAAACCATCAGGAAATCTTAATTGTAAAAGGCGTCTTGCCAGATCCGCACCTGGTCGAGAGAGAGCAGCCGCCGGTCTTTTAAGGTGTCTAATAACGTTTCAAACGCGGTCACGGACAGATCGTGGCACCATTCCCAGGTTTCATAGCGACACGCGGCGCACGTCACCGTCAGGTGTTCGGGGATTTTGACGCAGGCTGTGCTGCTGGATCCGCCGACGCCATGAATGCGGATTCCGTTTTGATAGACTTCGTGGCTAGCGGGGGTATAACGTCGTGTCAGCGTTTGCGCACCGCATTTGGGACAGGTGGTCAACGTATTGGCGGGCAGCAGGACACCTTGAGTCCAAGCTTGAGATTCCATCGGGGGTGTTTGCTCCTTTCTGTTTTTAGGCGTCCGTGAGGGGATGTGTGGGAACACGGGATAGGTCACGATTTGTCGGAAGGCGGAGGCGGAATGAGGGGATTGTGTGCCATAAAGAGCACGCGCGTCACGGCCCACTGACACAAGCCGGAGCCGAGAGCACCTTGGTACGCGCGGGTTTGGGCGAGCAGGGGACCAAATTCGTGAAGATGGCTCCGATGATAGAGAAAGTGCGCGGTGGTGTAGACGATCAAAGCGGGGAGCGTCATAGAGCCGTAGTGAGAGAGAATGAGGGTCATGGCGTGTGCGACGGACGGCGGAAGCGGCGCCAGAGCGGGGGCACTCTCGGCGGGGCGGATATGAATGTGACCATCGGGCAGGCGGGTCCAGGACAACCGGAAGTCGCTGGCCAGGTATTCGAGCCGCTTCGCGAGGGCCGGGCTAAACGGTCCGTAATAGGAAATGCCGAAAGGGTAGCCTAAAGGAGTGGCGCCTTCCGTTTGCAACAGGTACACCAGCCGCTGGAGGCGTTTGGGGGTCAGAACGACGGACTGGCCGGCGGCTTGATTAACAAAGTGGAGCAGAATCTCGTCAGGGAGCATCATGATCACCGTCCTAGCTTCTATCAGTGAGAAGAATGAAATTACGAAATAGCGGATTGCCTTGTGAGACGTCCGGCATAGGGCGTATGCCGCAGGGCGCGAAGCAAGGCCCGGCGACTGCGTGGCGTCATCTGGTGGAGGGTCAAGCGGCTGATCAAGTCCACACGTTCGGTCCAGGATAAGGCCGCACAGACCGTGTGCCAGAAGGTGAAAGGAATCGCGGGACAGGCGCCGGCATCCAGCAGGATGGGATGGGGGGGCGCGAGCGCTGTTTTGAGCCACGCCGTCAAGACCGTGGCTTGACAGGGATCCAGGGGGTCATAGGCGGTAAAGGTCCAACGATTCAGCGGCATGAGTTCACCTCCGGTCATGAATGCGCAATGGTTGGCATTTTATTATGCCAACCATTGTGAACAGGTCGCATCAAAATGCCAACCATAAACCGAAGGGACAGCCAGCCCGGCCGCGAGGGCGGGCTAGAGAAGGATGCCAAGAAGCGGAGAAAACAGGGTTTTATCCAGTTTCCATGCGGAAAGGATATTGAAAAGCGAAGATAAACAAAAAAATCCCCCCGTCTGGTGACGGGGGGATTGTCGCACGAAGCGGTCGTTGAAACATCATCATCCCCATCACGCGCTGACGAAACAGGTGCGTACTCTCTCGGGCCGGAGAGAGCGCCTTACGCCGCGATCTCGCCGCGCTGTCTCGTCAGGTCATGGGGTTTAAGGCGCAACAGGTGCGTACTTCCTTTGGTTAAGGAAGCGCCTTACACCGCGATCGCGCGATGCTGTCACACCGGGTCAGACGGGTTTTTGGCGGGATTGGGGCTCGTTGCCCCGAGCCCCAATCCCGCCAAATGCAACCAAACCAAACTAAAACATTCGCAACCGTGGCGGCCGGTCCTGCCCCGACTCAGGCACCAGGTGTTCCAAATGAACCCAGACGATGCCTGTCCAACCACGACGGCACTCAACACGGGGAGCCGCGTTGCGGTCGAGCCCGTCATCTCGCCGGGCTGCGCCATGATGGGAGGACGGGGTACATCAAGAACGCGCGCTTCACGGGACGGGCGAGCCCGCACGGTGTCCAACAAGGGTTGTAGCAGAAGAACGAAACCCCGCCCCCTGAGGGGCGGGATAACGTGCGTTAAAGCTGATCAGCCAATTCTGCTAACACGTCGCCGTGACATGAGTGAGGTTTGCACCAACAGCCGAGGGTTTTTCCTTTCAGTTCTGGTAAGGCCGCCAAAAGCTCTGGCTGATGTAAAATCCACTCCCGGTAAGCAGCAATGGCAGCGTCTCGCGATGCCACGACGAATTGGGCTTTCGTCCCCGGTTTGTGAGAAAAAGGGTTGCCCCACTTTGAGGGTCGTCCGATATACACGTCATAGGCCGCCTTTTTGCAATGGACAACGCGTGTCGAACTCATTGGTGATCCGCTCCTTTGAGGTAGGGTATGAAGAACACCAAGGCTTGTATCGCCCCCGATCAGGGGGTGATAGACGGAGAAGGTATGGCAGGCATACGAGCCACGAGACTCGTCCGCAGGTGAAAGGGATGGATTGCGTACACAAACGCTACACCCACAGGTGGATAGTCAGACGGAACTTCAGGGGGTGAGCCGTCTCTTAAAACGACGTGGGGTCGCGCTGGTCCCAGACTTCACGGGACGGCTGAGCGCGTACGGCGTCCAACAAGAGATGGTCGGGATTCGCAGCGAATTCGGCGGCCAACTGAGTCCGTAGGGTACGGCCCATGCGGTCGACGAGTGGCCAGATGGGTTCGGGGCCGGTAATGTCATAGGATCCGGCTAAGACGCCCGTATAGCGGGGTTTGTCAGCCCAAATTTCGCGGGAGCCGTTGGGGCGATAGATATCCACGGTATAGGTGAGGGGAGTCCGAATGCACCCGACGAAGACGTGGAAGAGATTTTGGGTGGGATCGATGAGATATCCCCACTCCATAAAGAGCCAGTCACATGTATCCGGTGTAATCGCTGCGTCGTCGTCGTCAGAGCGTTCGGGATCGTGTTGATGATAGTGTCCATAGGGATCAGGATAGCCCGTGAGGATCTGGTTGAGAGCGAGGGTGTTGAGGGCTGCGGTAATCTCAGCGGAGAAGGTCTCCGGCTCTGTAAGACGCTGTTGATAATCCCAGAGGGCGAGGACGCCGCCCAGGGTGTGGGGATACGGACGGACGTGACCGCAATAAGGGCAAACGCCTTGGGTTCTGACGTCGCGCCAATCTGTGGCATGCAGCAGGGTTTCCACAAACCTGTCGAGCGTGTGGTCGCGGGTCCGAAAGTCTTGCAGATTCTGCCACACCTCGCGGCCCAAGCCGGTGGGATACGAGTCAGAATGATTGTAGCAGGCGG
Organism: Sulfobacillus thermosulfidooxidans DSM 9293; assembly: GCF_900176145.1. NCBI lineage: Bacteria > Bacillati > Bacillota > Clostridia > Eubacteriales > Clostridiales Family XVII. Incertae Sedis > Sulfobacillus > Sulfobacillus thermosulfidooxidans. The sequence continues at coordinate 132,743 of NZ_FWWY01000002.1, forward strand.
TCCACTGCGTGGGGGTGCCAATGCCGACAAAACCGTTGGTGGACATGGTAGGAACCTCCTCAGAAAAAAAGGCGCGCAGGATATCCTGCGCGCGGGATGGGAAATCTTAGAAGGGTAACTCATCGGGCAACTCGTCTGAACTGCCATCGGCCGGGACGGTTGCTTTGCTTTTGCTGTCGAGGAACTGTACCGTATCGGCCACGACTTCGGCGGCTTTGCGCTTGCTGCCATCTTGGACCTCGTAGCTGCGGATTTGCAACCGGCCTTCCACGGCGATGAGGCGGCCTTTGGTGAGATTGTCCGCGACGATTTCACCCAACTTCCGCCATGCGACACAATCGATAAAGTCGGCTTCACGCTGACCTTGGGCGTTGGTGAAGGGGCGATCCACGGCGACGGTAAAGCGGGTCACGGGGGTGCCATTGCCCAGCATCCGCAGTTCGGGATCCCGGGTGAGACGGCCAATCAAGATCACTTTGTTTAACATGTTACAACACTCCTTTAAGGGTTTTTGGATGAAACAACTAAAAGGGCTAGCGGGCCTCGGCTTGGGCCGGGCCCGCTAAAAATCTGCGAGGCAGCGCATTCTACGATTTAGCGAGCTCGCTGAGGAACGGGTGGCGTAGGCGCGGCGGTGACAGTAATAGTGAAGGAAGTCCCGGGATGCGCTTGAACCTGGGTTTTGATAGCGTCGGAGATGGGATCGGCAAAGTTATGATCCACATTGACATCGAAGTCAAACGGGCCGTATAAGATACAGGAGGACAGAGTGACGGAGATGGGCCGATAGAAAACGTAGGTGATATCCGGTATAGCGCTGTCGGGATCGTCACATTCTTCATCAATCGTATGTAACATGCCGACAAACAGCAATCCAAAATCCTGAGAGGTGCCATCGGTAATAATATCAATATGGGGATCTACGAATTTCATACCATCTAATTGGGCGAAATACAGATGCCAATCTAAAGTGTGCCGATCATTGGCTTCATGTTTGGTCATGACATGTTGTGCGTGAATAATCATAGAGATTAACACTCCTTTGCATTGATTTTTGTAAGAAACAATTCAAAAGGTAGCGGGCCTCGGCTTTAGCCGGGTCCGCTAAATTTTGTCTCAGCAAACCTCATCGGTTTCAGACCAGTTCACCGTAAACGATGACGTGGGATGATGCTGAATGGTACGAACGACCGCATCACAAATTTCGTAGGGAAAGCGCCAAGATGCTCCAATGGTGAGGGGATCGGCTCCCAGGGGACTCCCGATGGGCAACGTCATGTCCAGCGGCCGAAAGAGCATGGTCCATGTGGCTCGGCGTTCTGTGCGATGGATTTCGCGGCCCACAAACAGCAATCCGCGAGCGGTGTCATCGCCGACGGTGATAAAGCCAGAATCAGAATCATGAAAAGGATAATAGGCCATATGATTGATCTGGGCCAAATAGAGATGTCCGTGGATGGTGCGATCAGCCGTCGTGGTGCGCTGACTCATCATGTGATCACCGTGAATCATCATAGGCAGAATCTTTGTGGGAACGATAACGTTGGTAACCATGAATTGAACACTCCTTTGAAGTGATTGTTGTAAGAAACACCTCAAAAGGCAGCGGGCCTCGGCTTTAGCCGGGTCCGCTACCAGCGCATGTCGTGTAGAACTCAGAGGGCACACGACGCTCTTTAGTGCATAGTTGTATACGTAGGCCGACTATTGGACGTGGAACCAGTGACGGATACGGGATTGATACCACGGGGCATAGAGCCATACGGGGAAGAGGATAAACGGGAGTTGCCCGCTGTACCAGATCAGGGATTGATGGGTCATGAAGGCATTGACAACAAATACGGTAGACGCAAAGGCAATTTCAAGGATCACCATATGATGCCAGCGAGCGGCAGTGTGGAGAAAGGCCCGACGCCAGACAAACGCGTGTGTAAACCAGCGGAACATGCGGTCACTCCTTTCGTAATGGAGACAGGGAATACAAAAAAAGGCCCCGGTAAGGGCCTTTACAAGATGGGGCCAGAAGACCACTAAGCAACCCCAACACGGGAGATTAGGATGAGGACACGGTAGCCCGCCGCGTTACCGATAACGGAGGGGTTGCGGTCGGGATGTTCGGAGGATCCGCGAGACCAACAGCATGGCGCCAGGTGGTCATGAGTGTCGGATCGGGCTGGGCATTGATCGGCCACGTGCTCAGGTCAGTGTGGGGAGCCGCGACACGGTTGATGGCTTGGCGAGCGGTCTCTAAATCGGGCCACGTGACAAGCGGACCCGATTCGGGCCAAAAGTGCCAGACAGGAGGATCAGTGGCATGTTTTCCTGGGGTGGCACACCCCAAGGTCCATCGCGGCGGCGTGCCCGGTTCGGCCACATTGAGAAACTGCCAGGGAACGGTGTGTTGACTTTGGTGCGTGAGTGCTTGAAAGCGCCAAGCCGCGGCGACTTCGGCGTGATCAGTCAAAATATGGCTATCGACGCCTTTTTCGGGTAACAGACGATCATTGGAACCCCATTGGGATGCCATTTGCTGGCGTAACGCTTTGGGTGTCGGAGCGAGCTGAGGCGGTAGGGGAAAGAATTCCCATTGGGGACCTTGGGGTGTGATCCGACTGCGAAAGGCGAGACTTTGCGCCGAACCGGGTGAAACCGCAGCTTGCTGCCAAATGCCGGTTAAAGCCGTCTCTGTGGTCTCCAGAATTTTTTGACGACGATCCGTAAAATTTTTCCAGGCTTTGTGCCATAACGCCCAGCGCGGATCCGCACGCAAGGGCATATCCGCAACGAGACCCTGATCATGGGTATGCCGTTCGCAGAGAAATTGGGCTTGCTCGAGAGTTTGCGTATAGCCTAAAATTCGCGGGGGTTGATGAAAATCGATCCGGTCTTTGCCCATATGCCACCGGCGGTAATGGTGCGGTTGCACGACCAGATAGCCCGCATCAGCTTGGGGATCTTTCCAAATCCAAGCCGGTTGATAGGCTTGATCGACGGTGCTACTGGAGCGAGAAAAGAGGCTATTAAAAAAGGTGACGCCGCCATCACCCGCAATCGTGCCAATGGCCGCGCCCGCGAGCACATTCAAACCATGGATGCTGCCAAATAAGGAGCCGATCGTCGCCCAACCAAATCGGAGCAAGGTGTTATACCGCGATTTTTTATCAACCGGCGGTGCCATGGGTCATCACCTCAGAAGCCGGATAGCCCGTAAAGTAGCCAATGCCCATCGCATGCCAGAGCAGGAGTTGACTCCCCCAAAGCACCCAGGGATCACGAGACCAGGTGTCATTCACCGTGTCGAGCTGCGGTAAAATCGCCGCCAGCCATTGACCGATCGTGCCGCCATCGGTCCAGTCGACAGCCTGATTAAACGGGATAAAGCGGGGGTCATCGGCAATAAACAGACCGGGTAGAGCGGGATAGGCCCACCCGGGTTGCCCGCGACGTGTCGTCCGATGCCACAAGGGATGCCACGTGGTATGGGCCAGATCCGCCGTAGAGGACGTGGGAGCCACTAACGCGTGGGCGTTCGGCCAATGCTGTCCCGGAATCTTGGGCACACAGTAAAGAAAATCAACGACATGGAGAAATTTCCAAGGCGTGGGCGGTGTCGGGACCGGCGTCCAATCGTCATCATCATCGTCCTCATCATCCGCATAGGCAAACAGAATGGTTTGGGGAAACCACTGGCGCAAATCGTCTTGACTGACGCCAAAGCGATATTTCCACCAGAGGCGCCGATGATCGGGGGACGGGTAGGGAAGAAAGGTCGTGTCATTCAGCCAAATGCCAGTTTTGGTCACATACCCGTTCGGAACGGACCAATCCTCCCCGTAAGGCGACTGCGTGAGATGGGCCAAAAGGCGGTTCGCGGTGATCGTCCAAAACGGGTTCCAGCGCGGAACAAGCGGTGAAGACGGCATGCGGGTCATCCTTTCTGAGGGAATAGGCTATCACACAAAGTGCCCAATCCGCTTAATCCGCGGACTGGGCTGGCAGCAAGACGAGGACGGCGCTCAAAATGAGCAGCCCGACAAACAACGGCCCGATGGTGACCAGCGGAAAGGTGGTAGCGGTGGTAATCACCACGAGCAAGCGCCGGACGGCCGCCAGCCACAACAAGGCGAGAAAGGGTTTTAACGGCAAATGGTGGGTCGAGAGGGCGAGGCTCAGGCTATGCAGCAATTCCGCCAGCATGAGCAACAAGAGCAGAGGGTCCAACAGCGTCAGCACATGGGCATAAGTCCACGGCCCGTGCCAGAGATCCCGCCCGATCAGCACGAGGACCGTGCCGCCCAGGAGCCACGTGCCTATCAGTACCAGGCCCATCATGACATCGGCACTTCGCTGCACCCACGGAGCGAGGCGCGACGGCGGAGACGGGGACGGATCGCTGAGTGATGGGGGTGCATTGTCCCACAAAGTCCGAAAGCGCGTCAACAAATAAACCACCTCCTGAGGATGAGGACAATCCAAGGAACCCTACGGTATTACACCAGGGTTAAAACGACAAGAATCAACCACGCCACGACCAGTAGCCAAGCGGCCGACACCCGTTCCGGTCGGGCCATGATCCATCGAATCAGGTCCGGCCGGCGTTGGGCCTGCGCATGGCGCAGCCAATTGGGGGAAGGAATGGCCCGGGCGTGTTCCGCGGCCTGCACTAACGCCTCACGTAAAGACCACGGCGTGTCATCAAACTGCCACAAGGCATCAAAGCCCACGGCGGAATCAGCGTGGGACGGGGTGAACGTAATCTGGGTGACGACAGGCAATTCGAGCAGAATGCGATCGGGAACAGTGAAATGGGAGGAATGAATGCGGGCCTGCACCACGAAATAGGGAGATGGCAGGGTAAGAATGTGCTGGATGTGAAACCACACCACAGTTTGCGCGGCGTCAAGACGCCATGTGTCAAACGCATCGGCTGCGTGCGGGGGATCATCCGGATCGCGAGTGAAGAGTTCCCAGCGCCAGACATAGTGCACCACCTCATCGCCGTGAACAGTATGGGTCGAACGAATCGACGTGGTGGCCGCTTCGGGCGTCCACAAATACGACGGCCACACGAGGGTTGATGCTCCGGCTATCCAATGCTGAACAAAACGCTCAAACAGGGCATACAAACTATCCGTGGCGGCCACCGACAACGGAGCATCGAAGTCCTTCGTATACAAATCCCGCGACACGTCCAGCTCGGCAATGCGGGTCAGATAAGTCTCGAAATCCATAGGACACTCCTCCTCAGCAGAGGATACCAAAAATTGGGCGTCACGACGCGGGCAGAAGCACATCACCCCGTGAGAACCGGCCCGAGGGAGCGGAGCATGAGGATCCCAGCCCCCTCAACCCGGGGTTAATGGCGCAAAATCTCTTGGGTTTGTAAGAGGCGAAAGTGCTGATACAGGACCGGATCTGCTTGAAGCGTGGTGAGTCCGGACTGGAGCAACTGCTTGACGCGGCGTTCCGAGAGATGCAGCGTCCGGGCTACTTGGCGGACGGAATAGGGGTGCCCGTCAAGAAACCCAAACGCTAAGCTGATGACTGGAAAAACCTCAGATGGTAAGGTGTGTAACGCGTGGGTAATGGCGCGACGCACAGCGGGAGAAATGGACATGGCAATACACTCCTTTGGATGAGAAAGTGAAAAACGATAGCTTTCTCACCACCCGGCGACTCCTGTCGCCGGGTACAAGGAGGGAACCGTCTTAGGCAGACATCACAATGCGTGCGATATCGTCTGAGGTCACCGTCCATCCATCGGTCCAATGAGCAATAACGTGATCGAGGGCCAGTAAGGCGTGTTGGGAAATGTCTTGGAATGGCATGGCGTCTTGTACCAAAAATTGAGCCAAATAATATGGACCCATCCCGTTATACCCCCAATCAAATTCCGGGTGATCCTCATTGCGAGAAGAGCGATAGGTGATGTGGCCGTTTTCATGATCTTCAATTTGGACTAAAGCCACGCCATTTTCTAAACGCATACCATGATAAGTTTTCATAACGTCATCCCCCTGGAATGGAATAACAAATTCTACAGATTATTGAGGAATCACAAAACCCTCTGCATCGTCCGTTCGTTGAGGCCAGACTTGCGGTTGCCCCCACAAAAAGCCTTGGAGGCCATCACAGCCGCATTGGAGCGCGATGTCGCGTTGTTCCGGAGTTTCAATGCCTTCCGCAATGACAATCAGCCCGTGGTCGTGACAACGGGCCACAAAGTCGGTCCATCGAGAAATAAACGCAGCAGTGAACGGTTCATCATGCCACACCGTTTGGTCGATTTTTAACCCATGTAACCCCCGATAGGCGGGCACGACCGTATCGTCTGTCCAATCATCCAGCATAACCCGTCCCTGGCGGCTCATCCACACATCGTATAAGGTATCCCATAACCGGGCGGACCACGGCCATTGCTCCGTGGTTTCTAACACAAGGCCCGCCGTGGGTTGTTGCGCAATCCACGCCGCTTGGGTCATCACCGTATGCGGCCACAAATTGATATGCCAATGGCCCGGAATCTGGTGACGGGCGACCGTCTGCCAGACCCACTGGTCCAACTGCGCCACCAGGTGCGGGCCTAACGTCGCCGCCATCCGCCACCACGCCAGAGGCGATAACGCCCACTCCGGTTGAGGAGGACGAATACGGGTCAGGATTTCCCCGACAGGTCGCGTCGGGGGCTGGGGGGTCCAAATGGGTTGCCAAACCAGAAAGAGCGGCCGGGTCCACGCGTCCGCGACCGAAACCGGTGAGGGTGTCATACATTCACCTCCTTAATGCGAATCCGAAGGGGTCCACGGGGGATCCCAGAGAAACGCCCCATTGGGCCGGCGAATAGTCGAACGGCCTGACCAGACTGTCCACAAATCAAAACTCACACGATAAGCGGGTCCGGCAAGGACAAAAAAGGTGTCGGTGACGGTGACGAGCGTGCCAGTAAACCGTGGATGGTGTTTGTCATCCGGCGTGATCACCGTCAGGGTCCAACCGAGATAGGGTTGCAGAAATTGAGCGATGTAGTGGAGTTTGCGGAGATCGCAATGCGGACGCGGAGGACTAAAAATGGCCATGACAGGCTCACCTGCTTTCCGAAAAATGGAGAGAAACCATAAGAAATCGGTTACGACGGATCCCCGAAGGCTTTGAACATATCTTCCAGCGTTTGGGCAAAGGCTTGTTGTTCTTCGGGGGTTTGAGGCCCTTGTAAGAGGGCGTCTAACGGCACATCGGTGGGATCGCCCAACACCGTAGGCGGGGGGCTGTAGGACGGGGGCGAATCAGATGGCGTTGGAGCGGATTTCTCCGGTTCGGGTAAGGCAGCCCGGGGCAGATGCTGAAGCGTATCCAGAAGATCGCGAAAGCCGCCGGGAACCAGATACCACCGCAGGGCTTGGCGAATGATCGCTTGTCGTTGACCCCATGGGTAATTTTGGAGGGCTTCAATCAGTTCGTGGTCGTCAACCGTATGCAATCGAATGGTAAAGCGATACATGCCCATGAAATAGACACTCCTTTGGAGGCAGATAAATGATGTCGCACGAAAACCCTTGTCAGAGCACGAAAAACCGCAGCAATAGCAACGAAAATGATGTCATTAAGGAATGGTGACATGATGTCACGCGAAAAGCCAAGGAGAACAAAGAATACGGGACGTTTGTGCCGCGAGCATGATGTCATTGTTTCAAGAAAAATCGTGGTGAACGGGGTGGAAATGACATCATCAACACACGGTAAAGCGATGCAAAGCAAGCAATATCAAGGATTTCCTCATGATGTCATTCAATGACATCATGAGGACCAGGTAAAAACTCTAAAACCTTGATAAGATACAGGCTTGATAATGACATCACGATGACTTGATCGCTAATTGGGCTTTCAGTGTCGACAGATAGGCTTGGGCATTGGCCCATTGCGGATTTTGGGGAATGACCGCATCCGGAAAGGCTTCCGCATAGAGAAGTGCGCCACCGCCCACGAGAATCTTGCCCGCCAGTTTGTCCCACGATTGGTCGAGCTTTTCAATAATGCGGTCGCGCAGTTGGCTTTGGAGATGCTGAATCGCCGTTTCGCGATACGGCATCAAATCCACGAGCTGGCCGCGCACATGGATGTGCTTGCGGTCTTCCACTTCCGCGGGTTGAAAGGGAATGGTGTACTGCTTCTTGAGTTGGTTGGCCACCCACGCGTTCACCGCGTGCGTCCCCAGTTCGGTGCTATCCGCTAAATCGGGATGGAAGACAATCCGCTCGGTCGGGGTTTTGGTCACGATAATGAAGTCGGTGGTCCGATACCCGATGTCGATAATGAGATAGTCGCCGGGTTCGTACTCCGGGCGTAAGAATAAGGTCGACGCGGCGGCCACGCCTTGCGGCAGCACGAGGACACTTTCAAACCAGAGCCGGTGCTGGGTGCCGTTCGGTAGCGTGACGGTTCCCCCAAAGCCTTCGAGCGCGTGTTGGAACTTTTCACGACCCGGGCCGTACCAGCTTAGGGGAAGCCCGGTCGCGAGATGGACAGGGCCAGCCGCGCCGTGGTCTGCGGCCGCAACCAGCATCATCGCCAACGTTTCGGGATCCGACGCTTTATCGCGGCTCCAGCGGGGCACGGCGTACAGCCTGGCAGCATTGCCAACCAGATAATCGGTGTCGTCGATCTGCGTCACCGGGGGGCGATCTTGATCCCCCAGTTCAAGCATGGCAGGAGATGGCGCAATCAACGAAGGGAAGATCGTGCGATTGGTGTCGGACAGCGTTTTCGTGTATCCATGTCCGACGTCGATAGCGAGATAAGTCATCAGAAAAAACCTCCTTAAATCAATATGCAATTTTTAGGTGGGGAGTATATATTTACCCATAAATAAAAATCCGGGAAGGCTTATGCTACAAGACTTAGGAACTGATACCAGAATTTGGAACGCGCGGTTATAACACAAAATCGAGCGGTTATAACAAAAACTATCGTGTGGTTATAAGACATTATGCCTGCGGTCATAAGTTATTCGTGCGACGGTTCTAAGGTAATAACTCTGCGGTTGTAAGGCGTCTTTTATCCGGTCATAAGGCACTAATCACGCGGACATATAATGGACTTTAAACGGTGCATATTGGGCCTTTACAAGATGCTTTCGGAGTCATGCCACGTGATTAGGAGGAAGTCTTATAGGGCGGTTGGCGAATGATGGTCCAAAGATCGCGAGGCATAATCTGGTAATCACCTCCGCCGCCATAGACGGTCCAACGTGATTCGCGCACTTGTGACCATGGCCAAATCCAGGCATAACTGTGGTGGAAAAGCTGAAATGTTGTTAACCAACTCTCAAAGTTTTTCTTTTGTGTATTAGCCCCTGTAGGTACAATGAGGACTTTTGGTGGCTCATTACACCAGGCGATCGATCGCCAACCACCTTGTAAGATAAGTCGGTCATATTGTTGCAATTTTTTCTGAATGGTGCCCGCTCGCCACGACCGTTCCAGTTCAATGAGCACAGGATGGCCGTTCAAGCGTAGGGCGGCGTCGGGCCGAATATGCAATGCGTGTGATCCGGTGACGGTTAAGCTCGTTTGCCAGGTATCCCAGGATGTGGGAAATCCTTGTTTTTGAGATTGACGGACGAGCATTAACGCGACCGTATTGCGGTCGAGATTGTGCTCGACCATGCGCATGGTGTGTGCGGTTTGGGAGATAGGTTCCCAATGAGGATGGAGAACCTGCCATGCATCATCATCGTCTTCTTGTAAGAGCTTGGCTCCTTCAGGAGCCAAGGTGACAATGCGTGTGCGTTGGCTGTGATAAGAGATGCGGGCGGATTGAATAAGGCCCCGTTCGCGCCATGTACGGATATTGTAAAACATGGTTCGTGGCGGCGCGCCATAAATCCACCCGGCTTGCTCAATCGTGACGTATCCGACCATACTTAACGTCCATAAAAAATCTAGCGTGTAGGCACTAAAAGCCCGTCGTCGCTGGATTTTGGGTGATCGAGCCGGAGTCCAGCGAATCGGTCGGGATAGGGTTTTCTGGGGCATAACCATCGCTCCTATTATTGGTCAATTAACCAAGGGGTGTCGAACCGGTCATCATTGGCCAGGGAAGGGATGACGGTCGTTGAGGATTCTGGGGTAACATTAATATTGTCATCGTTTTTTGTAGACCGTCGTGCAGCAAACCACTCGGGATGGGCCTGAAGCCATGCCATATACTGCATATTGTAGGCTGGGCGTTCGGCTTCATGAGTTTGGAGAACCTCAGCGAGTTCATCTAGTTGACAACCGAGTGTGGAGCATAAGCGCGTAATTAACGTTTGCGATAAACCGTAACGTTCTGCGACATCAGCGACTGTTAATCCTCTCGGCGGCACGTTTGTGACTGGCGGCTTAACCGTCACCGAGACCGGTTTCGGCACGGGCGGTAAGGGATCGTCGGAACGCACGGCATCGTCTTTTGGTGTCTTGCTTTCTGCTCTGACAAGATCGTCCGGCAGAAGACGTTCCTCGGCGGCGTTTGCGTCCTGATGGTGAGGGTCATCCGACAATTCGGGTTCCTCCGGTAACGCCGGCAACCAATCGGGCTGATGCGTCAAATGATACTGCGCCCATTCCTCATGCGCCTCGGGCCGCCAATCGATCGTATTGCCAATAAAGGGCGCTTGCACGGCCCCTTTGGCCTGCCAGACACAAATGGCCGTGTGATCGGGGAGGCGCATAATATCGTCGGCCATAAACCGTTCCAGATTTTGCGCTTCTTCTTGGAGCGTAATGTTGTTGATGTAGACTGTCATCATTTGTTGCATCAGTTTGACCGCTTCGGCCGGTTCGGGAATGCGGTGAATAATGCGGTTTTGGCACAGGTTGACAATCCCGGCTTGCAGAGCGGGATCTTTGAGTTCGAGCAAGAACCGTGTGGCGAGGACCGTTTGGAACCCGTAGGCCCGGCCTAACGCCAACATATCCAAGAATTGGGCCGAGAGATATTCCTGCGCTTCATCGTAGAGCAACCGGACCGGAATGCGATCCGTTTCGGCTTTTAAGCCTTGCCGTTGAATGGCCCGCCATAGGAGCTGGGTAATCAAAATTCCAAAGAGCCGCACAGGCGATCGGCCGCCTAAGCGCGCCATATCGAGATTGATAATCACGACTTGCCGTTCGGCAATCACGCGGTCCCAGTTAATGGCGCGTTTCCGCGGGTGTCCGGGTTCCTGAACGCCTAAAGCCTGCTCGACGGCACCGTGGCGGAGCAGTTCATCGAGCTTGTTACGGGGCGCGGCCACCGCTTCTTCCCAAAACCGGGGATTGTTACTCAAGAGATTAGGCAAAACCACCGTCCAGAAATCGCGGGTTTGCCGCGGCAATCCCGGATTGTTCAGAGCCTGACTGAGAAAACCCATGCGGTAGCCTTCATCGGTGAGAAACCGGTAGGCATCGCGCAGCGTCCGCGGATGGTCGGGCGTCGAATCGGCCAAAATGATGGTGAGCGTATGGCCCAAAATTTCGCGGGACCGGGGTCCAATGGCGTCGGCCCCAAAGATGTCTTGGAGCGTATCGACAAGTTGGGTCATGGCAGCCGCATCGCCCACAGTCGTATCTAAAGGTTCCAAGGCCCAAGGATTGGTGGGATCAGTGGGATCAAACCAGATGACCGTGCGGTCTGGGGGCACCAATCGGAGGGCGGCTTGGGCGGTATCTTTCCCGATGTCAAAGAGGACGACGGCATTGAGCGGTGAGCCATCGGCGCGCGTCGCCCGCACACTATTCTTAAACACGTTAATGAGCGAGGTGGATTTGCCGGACCCTTGAATCCCCAACAACAAAAGATTTTTGGTAAAGTCTTGCGGATACAGGCCGACCCGGTCCTGACCTTCTGCCAACATGAGAACATCCCCGGGCTGCCGCGATAGGGCGCGGGACGCCGGCATCCGGCGCGTCATACTACGGGGCAAATCGGCCACGCGCAAACGGCCGGTCGGCAAGGCAAAGAAGGTCGCACACTCGCCTGACCATAAGGCATTGCCACCGGCTAAGGGCCACAGACGCGGCAATCCGTGCTGCATCCACGTGACCCACTTTTGGCGCCATACCACGACGCTGTGAGGCCGGAGAATGGCCCAACGGTTCTGCACGCCCCACGCCGACACCATGCGTTGCATCGTGTCATAATCCGGCGCACTGGCCCGGAGTTCCGTCAGCCAGCGCCCGCGCCCCATTTGATCAAGCGCACTGTCGGCCGCTTGTTCGAGCGCGACGTTCTTTTCCCACGTGGCATATTGCGCAGCGGTTTCAAGCCGTTTTAAGGCCCGACCGGTGGAAACGGGCACCCACGTCGCTTGCCACACAAAATCGGGCACCTGGGTCCGTTCACGCCAGCCTTCGCGGGCGACGGATTGCACCAGCATTTCCAGCGGTAACGCCTTATATTGACTGACGACATCAATCAGCCGAATAGCCGTCCGGTATTTGAGTCGCCACCGCACCACCTGTTGTCGGGGCGCCTGCACGGGATGGGGCCACGCTTGAAACCGCACATTTTGATAGGTGTTTTGCCAGGCGGCGAGCACCCGATCTTGGAATGCGGCGGGAATCCCCAGTACCCAGTGCATTTGATCGTCGACCTGATGATCACGAATCAAACTCAACGAAAACGGGGGAGCCGACACAACCCAGGGGTACCAAAATGGCGACCCGATCCACCGTGACCGGGGCCATAAGGCATCCCAGAGTTGATCAAAGAGTTGGCGCATAGCGTCGGGTGTGACAACATCATTCTGAAAGAGCACGACTTCCCACCAAGTCATGGTGCGGGATCGGTGTTGTCGTAAAAGAAACCGGAGGGTGAGGAGAATCAGGACCACCGGCAAGCTGACGGCAATCAGCCCCAAGACGAGAGGTCCGACAGCGTGAGCGAGCGCCAGAACCCAGCCGGGATGCGCACGTAAGGTGACGCGGTGACCATCCCGGTAGACCGTCACGGATTGCGTGAGAAAGGGAATGTGCATCCAGAGGCTATGAGCACCGTGTTGAACGGCTTGCCATAAGCGTCGGGGCCCCCATTCAAAGAGGGCAATCCCCACAAACACCGCAAAAATGGCGATCCAAAAGAGCGTATTGCGGCGCGAACGCCCCCGGTATTCGGGTAAATCCGGCAGTTTCGAGGAATCTATCATGACAAATTATCGTCTCCTTTATCGCGGATCAGGATGCCGCCCGGGAGGGGACCATGCGGGCGGTCAGCCAGCCACTCAGCAGAATGAGACCTTGCGCGGCGGTACACCAAAGACAAATCAGGCCCAAGGCCCATTCATGGCCGAGGCCCCACAGGACGCCGCCGCTGCCCAGGCCAATCCAGAGTCGGCGCCATCCAGGGAGATGCCAGAAAGGGGAAACGCATGTAAAACATGCCACCCCTGCCGGTCAAAATCATAAACAATGGTTTGTGCTCCGCCCGAAGTGCCTACGTAGTTAGACACTAACCAACCATGTCCTGCTTGGCCGCGTATGACATAAACAACTGGTCGTGAGAAATCGTTGGGAGACGGAGGTTTTATTGTAATATTTGGTAATCGGTTCCATTGCGATTGTCCCGGTTTCCATGTGACAGTTCTTACTACATCATTCTGACTGACGAATGTGATCCACCATAGGCCGTGCGTTGTACGACCCCACGCCGTCACGGAACGGTTGTCTGGAGGTAAAAAAGGCGGTGTCACAGATGTTACAAAATGTGACGTGGTTTCAACGCTTTGACCCTGGTATTCTGGCCCGTGATTCGCGGTTGCGGGCAACTGGGTTAAGAACCATAAATGATGAAGGCCAGCTTCTTTTCCGACGATGGAATCTTGCGCAGCTAACGTGCCAACAACGTGCCATTCATTAGAAGGCATTGTCGGAGCGAGTTTGGCAGGCTGTTTTGTAGCGGTTTTTGTGGGTGTAGTGCCTAAGGAAGCCGATGGCGTGGGTGCTGCTCCACACCCGACGAAGAGGAAGGTGCCGATTGTGACACTGGTTGTTATCACTATACGGTTTCGGGTCATGAATCATTCTCCTTGATAAAATTAGTGGGACTATGGGAATGAGTATACGCAGTAGAGACACCATGTGCGAAGCAATACGGCGGATTTGCCATGTGAAAAGCCCGCCTTTTCAAAGACGGGCTTGGTGGCCTTCAGAAGGGAATGAGGGGCGATGCACATGCCGATCCCTGTACCGCTCTCTTTCCTTGGAGTAGCCCGATATCTCTTGTGGACACGAAACTGTCGAAAATTCTCTTGACGTTCTCCCCAGCGCTAAAGCGCGGGGATTCTTTCTCGCTCTGCGCGAGCTACGCGGACGTGCTGGTGGGGATGCCACTGCACGCCCGTGGGGGACGCCATCGCCCCAACTACGGGGCCAAAGCCCCGATACTTGGATGGCTGCACCCTCCACGAACGGGGTGGAGCTTAAGGATATTCTATCACAACCGGGCGGCTTATCCCCAGCGCTCAAGCGCGGGGCTTGCGCCGCCGGGGTTTCGGTCATTATGCAAATGGCTTCATACAGGAGAAGATTCCGAGTCCGGCGGAGGAGACACACTCGGCGCACTGGCCCAGGCGATCAGTACGAACCAACCCAACGGGAACAAGACGTACAGCCAAACCCATGCGGGGGAACGGCTGATATCGCGAAGACGGCGCATCGTCAAGGTCACGGTGGGAACGAGGGACGCTAGGAGATACCCGGTTTGAAGACTCAGCCAGAGGATGAGGCTCCATGGGTGATGGGGAATGACCGCCGTGCCGAGGAACCCCACGCTGAGGATGCCCGTGTGTACGAACCAAAATCCGCCAAATTGATCGCGTGACGCCCGACCCTGGCGCACCAAGCTCTGGCGCCAGGCATTCCAATAATCCTGCCAAAACGTGATGCCTTTGCGTATCAGAGAAACTCGCATCCCAATAGCCTCCTTCTTAAGGAACGAGGGATGGTTGCCATACAGTCAACCCATCTCCCCGGTAAACCGGATGCCAATGAGCCTGTTCAAGCCACAAGGTTTGGGGCGTCGTGGCGGTGGTCGGCCAGACGATGCGCGACACATCATGGGCGGTCCAAAACGTCACCGGCTGGCGGCCTTGTTGCCAGGCCAGATACGGTCCGAGGCGGTGATGGACCGTCCAAAACTGCGTGCGGCCATCAATCCACACAGCCGACACCCCCTGGGCTTCCCAGTAGCCTCCCAGGCGGTAAGGCGTGAGCGTGAGACCGGACGTGGGATGGTGCACGCACCATTGGACTACGGCGGTCGGGCTGTGCATGGCGGTCGCGTACTGAGCGACGCCGCCGGGCGTCAGAATGCGAGTCAGAATGACCACAGCACTTCCGCTCACGAGGCCCAGCGACCAAATCCGTTGTCTTGCCCCAGTGAGTGCACTCATGGGGGGAAAGAGGCCGCCTAATAGCAGAAGGGTTAAGGGCCAATTGTATAGCACCATGCGCTGATGCCACAGTGTCGCCAGGACGGTCCCGCCCCACCACCAAAACCACGGCGTGACGGTCAAGCGGCGGAGCGCCACGGCGCCGATAATCACGGCCCATAACCCGGCTAAGAGCGTCCAGCCCGGCGTGTGCCAATTGGGCGATTGCCATTCTTGGATCACCTGGGAAATTACGGGCGAGTGGATAATCGCGAGGGCGTGTCGAATGGCTTGACCATGCAACGGGTTCAGACGCCACACGGCTACGAGACTGCTGAGACCGACGAGTCCCAGGAGAAGCGGAGATAATCGGGGGAGGAACGCGTCATGAGGGTACGTCCGGTCTCGAAGAACACTAAGAGCGGCACGAGAATCCAGTCGCCGTGAAAGACACTCCAGAGGACTGCGAGCGGCACTAAGAGCCATAGACGCCGGGGATGATGAGGAGCCTGATCTAAGATCATCAGGAGCAGCAGCCAGAAACTCACTGAGAGGATTTGTGGACGCAGAGGCCAAGCAGAAGCCAAACCCAAGGCGGCTAAGGCCCCCAAGACCGGTCCGAGCAGCGAGGGGCCATAAAGACGCCGCGCTTGTTCAGCGACCAACACGGTCAGAACCCCAGCACTCACAACAAGTAAGCCGAGTGTGCCCAAACCCGGCAGCGATCGCGGCGTCAGCGCGGCCAGGAACACTTGCCAACCCCATTCCAGATCGGGATAAGGGGCGGTCAGATGACCGAGGGTATTCAGGCGATAGAGCGTGTGATGTTGCCATTGCCAGCGACCCAAGACGAGACTCCACCACACATCGGATTGGGGGGCCCGTTTGAGAACCGTTTGCCACCATCCCACGGTCCACAAAGCTCCCAAACCCACCCCGAGACCGAACCAGACCATCCAAAGGGTCCGGGGGCGGGAGGCGGCCAAAGGATGGTCCGTGAACGAGTCACGCGGGGATGCTTCCATCCCGGATGCCTCCTTTCACCAGATGCGTTGACGGAGCCGCCGCCAATGGCGCCACGCGATCACGCAGACGAGAAGCGTCAGGCCCCGAATCAGCCAGGGCGCCCAAGCGGTATCCCCGATAATGACAACATTGAGCCAGGGCAATCCCCATAAGCCCGCGACGGGGAGCGTACAAAGTCCCCCGACGCAACTGCCCGCAAGCGCTAAGCCGGTTGTGGTCGTTGTCCCGACGGTCAACGAAAGCGGAACACGAGAAGAGGGTATTTGGGGAAAGGGTGTGCGTAAAATGGCCAGCGCGCTGGCATTGAGACCTCCGATCACCACAAGACGCAGAAAGCGATCCAGCGGCCAGAGGTGATGGGCCGCGACAAAAAAACCCATCCAGGCGCTCAATCCCACGAGCCAGACGAGAAAAAACAGGGCTCCATGGAGGCGCGCAGAAGCGGTGAGGCGCACAAGAATCATCTCCTAGGCGAGAATCCGATGTGCCATAAGCTGAGCACGGCGAGAAGCACGAAAGGCAGAAGCAGAAGAAGCATTAGTTGTCGAAAGCGGCGACGGGAACGCACAGCCAACACGGCTTGCGATGGTCTGATCGGTCGCGAGCACCATAATGGCACAACGACCGCCTCCTTTCCGGGAATTTACGACCCGTTGCCAATGCCGACGGGTACGGGACAATTGGTCGGATCGTAGACGCCAAACGGCGCGGAACAATTGGTCGTACCGCTATTAAAGGTGAGGCAGTATTCGGCTTCGCGATAACCGGGTTCATTGGGCATACAGTGGTCAAGATAGACTTCCGTTTGTTGGCATTGCGTCGACGAGGATTGCGTCGAACTATACGAATAGCTGGAGGTGGAACAGGATGTATGCGGGGTCGGTCCCGGACAGGAATAGGAGGTCGTGCAATGGCGTGTATAGGCCGTCGTGATACCCGTTTCCACGCCGGTAGACGTACAGCCACTACTCGTGCATGATCCGGCACACCCGGTGGGAGAAAATGAGGATCCCGCAGGACTGCTGGATGACGTGGGGGCGGGGGCTGTACAGCTTGTTGTGGTGGCCGTATTCGTAGGTTGTGCAGAGGAACTTGGAGCGACACAACTCACCGTTTGCGTGTTGAGTAAGGCTCCTGTTGTTGGATTCCAGGTATATTCGAGCTGGGAACCGTTTTGGCACGCACTAAATGTCCATTGTTGGTGTGTTCCTGCACATTGGGCTGCGGTGCCGGTACAGCCGGGGTGTCCTTGACAGACGCCATCACCACCGATTTGATATTCTCCTGCAGGACACGATTGTACACAGCCACTGGTGTTATTACCTAAATACGCCACGACTTCCCCGGAAGCAGCACAACTATTATACGTATATTGACCGGATTTTTGACTGGATGACGAAAAACCCGGAGTTGTTTGCGCAATGGTATTGGTAAAGGCTCCCCCGATTTGCCAGGTGGTTGAGGGAGTCAGAGAGGTTGACGTGTATTGAGTGCCCGTATTGTTCCATCCCGCCGCATAAACCGGAGAAGATATGAGAGCGATTCCCAAAAACGCAGCAATAGGAAGGCCGCGTTTGTAGTGTTTCATGACGATTGCCCTCCTTGCGGTGCCGCAAATGTCGGGGGTATTTGAAGTGGATAATGGGGAAATAACGTGGAGGCGATGGTCCATTGTCCCTGCGTCTGTGCAGGCTGAACCCATTCTAAAATGATTTCCCCATTGACGGTTTGAGTATAGGGAGCATGGTGACCGACTTGAATTTGACGTGTAACCGTTACGGGCACCAATATTTGTCCCTTGACGGGAGGGATAGCATTATGCGAACGCAAAATAATCGGCCGGAAGCTAAAAGGGAACGCATGAATGTTACCGGTATCTAAAGTAATGGTTCCACGAAGAACGTGCATATGCTGTTGAACCACGTGTTGTTGAGTCAAAGCCCAAGCCGATCCCCAGGATGTGGGCTGAGTTGAAGGAGGTGGCGGACCGAGGACTGACCACACCATCGTAGGATGATTGCCTAAAGCCCATCGAGTAGCCCATATGGCGTCAATTAATCCGTTATATAAATCGCGGGAGGTCATCGGGGGGATGTCCCGAAATTGATGCAGAAGTGTAACCCCGTGAAGATGCCAAAATGACTGAAGATTCGTCACCGTCCAGGATGCTGAAACGGAAGAAGGGACGATGTGTTGTGCGCTAAGCCAATGAGTACCATATTGGGAGACTTGAGACTCGGCTGCTAGAAGAGGCGCAAAGGCTGTATTGCGAGGAATTTGCCATGCAGGCAAAGAGGATACAGAACGGTTAGAAGAGGGGGTAGGACGAGATGCTGCTGTCGTATTGGATAACCCTGCGGCATGATGGGGTGTTGTGTGAAGGGTTGTCACGGCATGTAAAGAATCGAGAGACGTATGGGACCGGTGCCATAGAATCACACTGATGACAGCGCCTAATACCAGAACAGCAACAATCGTTAAAGTGAGACGGGCCCGATAAACCATAAGAAACACCTCCATAAAACAACAACCCTCTGTGGCCGTACGGTCCACAGAGGGAATGGTGTGACGTTAAGAGTGGGTTAATAAATAAACTGTGTTACCGTCCATCCGATGCCATTGGGTGCAGTATTATCCGGAACTTGTGTTAAGGTGATAGCCGCAGGGAGTGTGGGGAATGCATAGTCTTGATTAATTTGACCATTCACTTGAACCATACCCCAACTGTTAATCGTCACGGGTAAGGTCAGAGTCCATAAGCCATCGCTGTGTTGAACCGCTTGAAGGGATACAGTACGCGTTTGCGACAATTCAGACACTGAAGAAGGAATCGTCACTTGGGAGGCAATATGCATGTGGTCCACAAAACGCCACGCGGGTTTTCCTGCTTGTTCCGCAGCCAGCAGTGCATTGCCTTCGGCTTGGACAACAGCGGTAGGCATTTGCCATAAGGCTTTAGCAGGATTATTCACATAGGTAGTGAGATCTTGTTGAGCCACTTGTAAAGCATTTTGAATAGTCGACGCCGACAAAGAAGGATTAGCCGATTGGATGAGGGAAGCGCCTGTTAACGACGTGGTGCCCTCGTTAAAACGATAATCCTGATCGCGTGCCGATGTTGGAAAAGGTGAATACCACATATCGAGTGTCTGAGCTTGCTGAAAGGTCATTCCGCCGAAGGTAAATTGAACGGTGTGTTGCAAGGGTTTTTGCGCACTGGCTTGTGATGTGGTTGGCCAAATCTTGGGGAATAGCGCTAAGTTAGCCCGTTCCTGGTCCCATTGTGAGGCTGTCAGGAACTGTTCACCTACCCGATAGAGCGGTCCCGAATACTGAGCCAAGGCTTGTGGGGTTTGAAT
Organism: Sulfobacillus thermosulfidooxidans DSM 9293; assembly: GCF_900176145.1. Taxonomy (NCBI): domain Bacteria; kingdom Bacillati; phylum Bacillota; class Clostridia; order Eubacteriales; family Clostridiales Family XVII. Incertae Sedis; genus Sulfobacillus; species Sulfobacillus thermosulfidooxidans. Next base: position 152,513 of record NZ_FWWY01000002.1, read on the forward strand.
GTTTTGTCCCGTATAACTGCCCGCATAAATTTCGGCCGCGATCGTCCACTGGTGAGCAGACGGTGGGGCATTCCAGACGAAGGTGCCGACCGTACTCCGATTTTGCACATCGTTGCCAGTGGGTTGAATAGTATTGCTGGGGAGGAGTTCCCACGCAGACTGAGGCGTAGGTTTGACCCAAACTAAATAATAATAATCGGGAACGACCGAACTAAAATCTGATGGCTGAATGCTGGCTGGCAAGGTATTACTATTAAGGTTTAAGTCTAGGTGATTGACGGCAATGTGCAAAGGCACCCCAGGTTGAACGGGATTTTGAGCACTAATTTCCGTATTATTTTGCCATAAGCTAAAAATGTTGACATACGGGGCGGGCGGATTCACGTTGAGTTGGTTAACCGGCGCTAATGACTGGAGACGCTGGGGTAATTGACTGAAAGGAATCGGATTAGCGGTGCTTTGGCCGGACACGGTAATCATTAATGGATGGCTCCAGACCGAGAAGGTCGCATTATTGGGAGCGCTCGGATCTTTAGCATAGACTAAGACCTCATACGTACCATTTTGTGATGGAGTGAGCGTAAACGTATTAGACGAACTATAGTTTGATCCCCGCCATTGTCCACTCGGCGTTTTATACCAAAACTGGTAGACAGGATCAATTAAGTTCTGAGCTTGAGCGGAAATCGTAATGGATTGGTTAACACTGTCTTGAGTGGACGCCGATGAAATTGAGACAGAGCTGTCCACATTGGCGATAAATTGTTGGTGTTGAGCTTGAGACCACTCGCCAGCAGCAATTTGATTGGCATCTAACGCATAAACGACAACCGGATAGGATCCGGCTGAAGCATTGGGAATAGTGAACGTGTTATTCGGAGAATAATTGCGCACCATTTTCCATCCCGAGGGAAACTCTTCCCACCACTGATATTCCACGGTTCCGCCATTGCCGTTGGCCGAGGCTGTATAGGTCAATGTAGTACCAGGCTTTTGAACACCGTTGGGACCATGAGCCATTAATTGGGCAACATGGGGCATCGTGGCTGCATACGAGGGCAAACTGAAACTGGATAAAACTAGGGCACTTACGAGACTAATCGTGGATTTCGTATAATGTGTCACGTGACAACCTCCTCAAGAAAAGTTGCGTAACAAACATTCGGGCTGATAATGCCCAAATCCTTGTTCACACCCGAGTTTTTCACACGCCGGTCACGGCGTGTGACCGAAGCTCACTGGATTGCTATTGAGGATAAACCGGGCCAGGATGACGATTGTCCGGTCTCATCCGGTGAATGTGTGGCTCACCAGGTAAAGACACCACACCCCCCAGTAGCCGACGAGCCACGGCCAGGATGAGGGCACGGGGCGTCGGATGAGCCACAGCGCCGCACTAACGACAATCTGCACCCCAAAGGCGGCGACAATCAACCACAAGCCCATCAGCCACGCATTATGCATCCACAGCATGGTCAAACTGGCGATCCAATAATCCGCCAGTCCCCAAATGACGACACCGGGATGCCGTCGGGTGCGCCACCCCACATAACTGGCGGCAAATCCGCCCGTTAAGGCCGCTGCGAACCATCCCGCCGGATCTATCCACGGCGGATGCTCGATGAGCGTCAGGGCGGTGGCCAACAGGAGCGTCGACCAGGCCACGCTGCGCGTGCGCCAATCCGCCCACGCGACGCCCGTGAGCAAGCCCGTCCAAAGGAGATTGTTCATCCCGATGATTTCTTGCTCGATGAGGGCTTCGTTGAGCTGGAGGCGGAGGACGTCGCTGAGGAGGGGGTTGTCGTCGGTGGGGATACCACTAAGTGAAAGGTGGTTTGATAGGGATCTTGAACGAGCGTGGGATTGGCGATGGTCATCAGCAGCGATAAATCCTGATCCGGGACGGCTAAACTGACCATGCCAATGGCGGTTTGATTGTTCGATAAGGGCGTGCCCGAACTGGAATAGATGCCAATCACGCGAACTCCTGTGGCCCATAAATGGGCAAAGCCGGTGGAGGCGCTTTGACTCCCTTGGGGCGTACTTTGGGGGTCAGACCAGACTTGCACACGATCCCCCACTTGGACCAGCCCACTGCTGACCCCACTGACGGGAATGGTCCACACGGCTTGCCCGGGTTTCAACCCGCGAAAGGCGACCGGGGTGGTAAAGTCGTTTTGTAAGAGAGGCGTTCCGGGGGCTAACGCGGTTTTGGCGACCATGCCGGTAGGGACGGTCGAAAACGCGCCAGGCCACCCCGTCAAGGTCTTGATCGTGGTCACGTTTTGGCTGGTGACCGTTTGCCCGGCTGTTAAGGGCGTTTTTAACACCCACACGGTATGCAGATGCGGCGGAATCGTGAGTTGATGGGCCAGCCCCACTAAGGCCAATCCGCCGAGAAACCCGCCCGCGATTTTCAGTGTTTTCGTGGCCGCGCGGCGGGACGTTTGAGAAACCGATGACGAAGCGAGAGCAGCCATCGCACAACCTCCTTGGTTAAATGATGAGTATAGGGTTAAGACTGAAACGACACGATTGTATGGGGATTCGTCCGTCCCGCTAAAGGCAGAACGAAAGATTCCGACATCGTGGTGGTCCAATGCCAATGAAAAAAGGTGATGAGATTGAGCGGCACGATCACTTGCCCGGCAATGACAGGATAGGGATAGGTCACGGTTTGATGGTTCAAGGTAATGGGCTGGTTGGGCGCGGACGTGGTTTGTAACTGCTGAATCACGATGGGACCGCTCAGATGCCACACGGCATTGGCCGTTGCCGGCAGCGTCCAGGTGACACGTTGAGCGGTGGTGGTCGTAGTACTGCCGGGAATTGTGTGTTGGAAGGTGGTGCTGAGCACCGCCGGTAAGGCACTGGATTCGAGCGACACACTCTGTCCATTCCAGCCGACATTGTAATAGGCGCCATTTTGGGTTGTCGGGGTAATGGCCGCTTGTTCGAGTCCGGCGGTTAAGGCGGTATTGATCGTGGATTGCTCGGCATGAATTTGGCTGACGAACAAATAGACCGTGATGACCAATAAGAGCAAGAGCAGCATTTCGATCGAAAACAGCCACGTGGCAATCGCGGGAACCCGTTTCGGGTGCTGAGCAGTCATCAGAGCACGCTCCTTATGAGCACTGTTGAACCGTTTCGGGGACTTGTTCGGTATGGGCCGGAACGGTCGTGCAAGCGGTCGTGGTTACATCATGGCAGGATTCGGTCGTTGTTGTTTGCCAATGCCCCGTCGTGACCGGATGGCAACTGTAGGTCGTGACCGGCGAATAGCCACACACATCGGTCGTGGAACAAGACTCGGATGTTTGGGTGGTACAGGAATCGGAATGTGTGGTAATACAATATCCCCACGGCGTATAGGTCCCTCCGGACCATGACCCACACTGTTCGCCCCATATGGGTGTGCAGACTTCGCTCGTTACCGGAGTACAGCGTTGTACGGGATGACACGTATATTCGTCCTGCGTGGTATAACCACATTGTTCCGTGCTTGACGTCACCCACGTCTTCTGCGTCGACGGGGAACAGACCGCTGTGGTTTGTGGTTGGCAGGATGTGGTCGCCGGAATGTCTTTCGTGACATAAATCGTCGCTGTGCTACAGGTAGAAATGGTGGATGCCGTCGCCAGACTGAGGGTGGGGGTGGTGCATTGGCTGTTGCTTTGCGCTGTGTTGCTGCCGAACGCTACATATTGGGACGGTTGTTCCACCGTACTCGTCAGCGGCACGGACGTTGGCAATTGGAGATGCACCACACTAATGGGCACGGCCCAGTGCAGTTGGGCGGTGACCACTTGCCCATAGGGGGTGGTCTCGCCTTGGGGATCGCTATATTGCGTCACTTGGACGGCATGTGCGCCAGAAATCGGCAACCCGCCTCCTTGTACTAACCGGATATACGTGATGTCAATTCCCCAGACGTGATTGGGGTACGCCGGCGTGACACCGTTCAATAAATACGGGTACACCGGGTGCTGGGGATGGCGGGTGCTCGTTTGGGGACCCGGTGCGATCCCCCAAATGCCCATCTCCCGCATGAAACGCTGCACGCGTTTACGGTTCACGGCGTAACCTTCCTGGTTCAACTGAGCCGTCATCCGTCGGGATCCGTAAAACGGTCGATCGGTGTAAATTTCATCGATGCGATGCTTCAGCGCGATCTCCTCGGCATCCGGCCCGACGGGCCGGTAATAGAGGCTCGAGCGGTTGAGGCTTAACAACGCGGCTTGCGTCGTCAACGGCAGGGTATCCGCTTCCCGATCCAGCAAGGTGATCCGTTCATCGCGGGTCAGGGTTGAGGCCAGATTTTTTTTTGAGCCACTCGACCTGGGTGGTCAGTTTGCCGATTTCCGCATAGAGTGCGGTCAATTGTTCCTCATGGGCTTGAGCTTGCTGTTTGAGCGCCTGCGATTCCGCAAACAGCTGCGGGAAATTGTCCAGGGCCTGGCGTTTCCAGCGATGCAATTGACTGGGATGAATGCCGTATTCGGCAGCAATCTGGCTGACGGTTTTTTCTTCCTTGAGCATTTCGAGCACTACTTGGCTTTTGAAAGTGGCAGAATGCCGTTTTTGTTTCGACATGATATGTCCAGTGTAACACTTGACGGCCTCCAAAATTGTCTAGTTTTTGGGGACCACTATATAACGTAGCTACTCCAGCTACACGTCGTGACCGGAGTGACAAGACCATGCTCCTACGTCACCTCCTAGGGAATGAGGGCACTGGCAACTGGTGTAGTTGATGAGGTGATGTGTTCGCCGTTAGGCAACAGATATAGCATCCAAGTTTCACCCGGAGTTAATCCGTTAGCGGGTTGAAAAATTAGCTGATTAGTCGTTGAGGATAGGACGGTAATGCCCCAATCGGGCGAATATGGATAATTGGGATTGCCATCAGCCATTCCGTGATCTGCCCACAGAAAATTCGTGTAATCGACACCATAAGGCGCTAACGTTCCGTTAGTAAGAAGAGGCAAATGCATACCGATGACAGTGACGGTATTCGTATTGGGATCGGCAACAATGTGAGTGACGACAGGCTTTGCTGTGGTACTCGACGAAGAGCCGTTGGACGGCACAGGTTGAGAGAAGGTCGCTGTTTGGCCGCCTACTGTCACCATCACGTTTAAGGTACCGCCATTGAGGGGATCAGGTCCAATCACCGACCAATTACCCGGGTACTCGACGACAATCGTTGTCGGACTCCATGACAGGTATTGCAGTCCGGCGGCATTGGGATTGTTTCTGTGATTGTAGTAACCAAAATGCCACTGGCCATAGCTGAGTTCCACATGATTTGTGTCTTGGCCGCCCCATGGAGCCGTGTATAACGATGGCATATGGTTGCCAAATCCGCTGCCAGTAATCGTAATCAGCGCACTATATTGACCAGTGGGCACAATTTGAACGCTGTTAATGGCTAACATATTGACGCTCGGAATAACGGACGAACTTCCGGGATGTGCTAAATCAGGCGTTGTACAGGTGGAATTCGTGGTATTATTTTGAGATCCGAATGCCACATATTGGGAAGGTTGATCGACGTTACTGGACAGCGTAACCGACGTGGGCAATTGCAACCGCACCACACTAATGGGCACTGCCCATTGCAGTTTGGCCGTCACCACTTGCCCGTACGGGGTGGTATCGCCTTGGGGATCGCTGTATTGCGTCACTTGGACGGCATGCGCGCCAGAAATCGGCAGGCCCCCGCCTTGCAGAATGTGACTCACAATTTGCGACGTTTGGGCGGTCCAACAGCCATTTTGGGCTTCGGACACGGCGGCCGCATGCGCGGCGGCATCTAAGGTTTGCTGAACGTGCCACAATCGGCTGGCCGCAATGCCCCCCGTGACGCCCATAAAAATTAAAATCAGCCCGAGAACCGAACCAATGGTGCCCGCTGCAGCAGGAAGACGCGGCAGCGGTCGACGTAAGACCATAGATGGCATTCCTCCTAATTTTCAAATTGTAGCTTGGTCACAACAAGATGTTGGGATTTTAACCGCATTTCAACCTCAATAACGCTATGAAAATACTTTCTCCACGGCTTTAAACCCGACCGTGACTAGCTCTACCCGTTGAGTAACCCTTACTGACAGATAAGAGAATGGTGGTCATCAGTTTCAACAGCAGATGACAAACACAAGACGCTCCCCAAAGGTGGGAAGCGTCTTGTCCTCAGATGTTTTCGACCGGATTCTATGAGGAGCTGGTTGCTGGGCTTGGACTCATGGCGGCACTGGGACTAGTTGATGACGTCCCGGCGCTCAAACTTGCCGTTAACGACTGAACTTGCGTTGTCGCTTGCGTTAAGGCCGTCAATTCGGCTTGAAACATGGCAATAACTTGGGAGAGGGCCTGAGAGCTTGCGTGAGAACCGACAGATGCCGACGCACTTTGAGCCGTTTTCTCGCTTTTGACCGTTTGCGCCAGGGTCGTGTTAATGGTATGGAGTTGGGTTAAGGCTGTTTGAATGGACGTCTGGCCTCCCGCTAAGTCTCCTGACAACACCTTAACATACGCTCCAATGGCTGCCACGTAATTTTGGCGTGCGCTTCGAATTTTATCTTGTAGCGTCCGCATTTCTTTAACATCGGCAAGCACGGCTTGAGACGCTCCTCGCTGTGGGGACGACATAGCAGCATGGTGTTGAGCCTGACTCGGCAGCGATGTCGCTTGACTGGGTAGAGAGGACGCTTGACTGGGTCGATTTGACGAAGGCGGCGATCCTTGTCCATGCGAGGACGGCGGCGAAGACCGTGAGGAATCATTAGACGGTGTCGATGAATCGTGGCTTCCGGGTACTCCGGATGGGCTTGAGGACGGCATGTTGCTATGGCTAGACATTGTCGACGCCGTTTGGGAAGGCGCACCATAAGACGTGTGAGTCGGACTATTTCTGGAACTATGACCCGCAGCCATCGCCGGTACGGTGGCGATTAGCGATACCGCCAAGGCCGCGGCTAAAGGAGTAATTTTCATAAATCTCACCCCAACTTAAGGATTTTGTAACTGCTCAAGCAACTGATTTAGTTGATTCACCGCACTCTGTAATTTTTCGGATTCTGTTGCGGGCACTGCATGAGATGTCGAAAGCCGCACGGTTAAATGACCTTGTGTCTTTTGTACCACAATATGTACCGCATGCTGTTCTCCAGACACCTGGGCAGAAGGTACTTTAGGGGCTTGTGTGGCGGGGTGCGCCTGGCTACTGAAGGCGGAACCACATCCACTCACGATGAGGGACAACACCATCATGCCGCCCCCCAACCACTTGAATCGCACCATACGCTATCTCCTCATCATCTATTTGAAGCATCTTGCTCGTAGGTGACGTAATTCGACAGCATTATCGACTCTCCTTTTTTTAATGCCAGGTTTTTGACGCCTCTCTTGCTCAGCGTAGAAGCGCCCTACGGCATCGTCTCCGATCCCGTAGGGCGCGTGTATTAATCGGTAAATTGGGTGACACTGTTGAGAATGTTGTGGAACCAGGTCGACCCTGCTCCGCCGTTGCCAAAGAAGGCGTAGGCGACTAAGCCGAGCACGACAATAATGACCGCCCAGATAATTTCTTGCAAGTGGCCCGAAATGGCTGGCACCCGGCGGCGGGTTGGCGTCAGAAAGCGGATGCGGAGCCACATGAAATAGGTTGACAAGATCTGAGAAAGTGCACGAACACGAAGACGATTGGTCATGGGTTGGTTTCCTCCTTGATGGTATGGTGTGAATGGTGAAGAACAGACGGTGATCGGATGCGCTGCAAAAGACGGGGGCATCCCGACTCCGCCAAAAATGAGGTCTCACGGATTAATTCCCTCCTTTATCGGGCGAAACACAGCGCGCAGGCACGGCCCACGTGACCCACGTGGCCGGATCGCGGCGATCTTTGGTCGACACCACGCCGCCAAACATCCGGCGTTGGGTGGCCCGCATAATCCACGGGGGATACCGGCGTAAGAGACGCGGCCATAAGGGACCCTCCCAAATGCGACCGCCCGCGGCTTCAATAGCCTGCTGTTCCGCGGGCGTCAACCGATTAAAGCCCGAACTCATCAGGGCCACGGTATCGGGCCGAGTCTGAATCACCTGAATGACTTCCGTGGCATACGTCTGGCGATACCGGCGCGCCGCCTGATGCGGATCCGGCGCGTGCCATCGTCGGGCATCTTGGGCATGAACTTCCCACACAGAGGGGCCCAAGGATACCGAATCGGGCAATTGCCGCTGAAGCCACTGTGGCGGCGCCGGCGTCCACCAAATCGCGCGGGTCTGATACCGGGTCGCAATCCAAGCCGGCCAACTCAAGAAAAACAGCGAGGGCCAGACGGCGAGGAATACGAACCCCGCGCCGACGCGCGGATGATGGCTGAGAAAGCTGAGGGTAGCGAGGCCCAACGCTAGTCTCCGTCCGAGAGGTTCCCAGCGCACCATCCAAAATAAGGACGTTCCATAGCGCCACATGTCCTAATCCTCCAGCAACGGGGTCATAACACGGTGATCCCCGACGTGGATCCCGTCCCATGCGCAAAAAAGGTAAACATGACCATGAGCATAATGCCCAGCATGACCAGAGCGGGAACGACCGTAATTTGTTGGTCGACGCGATCCGCGAGAGCCCGAGCGCCTTGTTGCTGTTGAGCTGAAATGAGCGTATGCAACGGCTTTAAGGCGGCGCCCGAGATGCCCCGTTCCAAATGGTGACTTAAGGTATCCGCTAACTGTTGATAGGGCAGGAGTTTCAACCGCGCCGCCCACTGTTGCACAATGGCCGCCGGCGTCCCGGTTTGTTGGTGCCAGGCGGCCAAGAGCCGTTGTAATTCTTTTTCGGTGGGCGGGCCAACCGCAATCAAGGCATCTTCCACCGCGCGTTCCGGGGAATACCCGAGATCGAAATACACACTGAGCATGAGCACGAGGGGCACGAAATCCCGCAAGAGCTCTTGTTGCCACGCGAGAAAATTCCGGTGAATCCACAATTGGGGTCCCCACCACGCCCCGAAGAGGGCTGCCATCAACGCGAACAGCCGATGATGGGTGACAATATCGGTGGGGAGGCCCACAAAGGCGGCAAAGAAGAGGACCCAAAAGGCGGTTTGTCCGGTCGACCAACCTAAAATGGCGAGTTCGTCCCGCACCCGGCGGCTCCAACGATTTTGCGTCCAGCGCACGAGGGCGTGTTGCCAGCGCTGCCAACGGGTGTCTTCCGGGGTAAAGGTTAACGGGCGGGGCTGGACCCACAATTGCCGCCAACTCCACAACCATAACAGGACGCCGCCGCCGGCGGCAATCCAGGGCATCGAACCATTCAGCTTCATCCCCTCCTCGTCTACACTTGTTCTGCCGTGCGTTCCGCTTGGCGTTGAACCCAGGTGCCGAAGGCAATCAACCAGGTCGAGATCCCAAACACAATCAAACCCAGACCATGACGGGCATCATGCACCACCGCCGGGCTATTAAACCAGAGTCCGGCTAAAAAGAGGAGACTGCCCACAATCAGCGCTTTGGATAACCAGGTGCCGGCATGAATTTGACCACGGCGGCGCGCATCCGCTTCCATGCGTTGGCTCCATAGATGCAAGACGGTCGCCAGGAGATCTGCGGTGCGCCCGCGTTGACGCTCCGCGGCTAACACGTCCGCGACGAGTTGCAGTTCAATATGCCGAATCGCCCGCGCTTGAATTTTTAATTCCGCTTCAAACGGGAGCAATGGCGTCGTGGGCAACGGCCGCCCGTCGGCGGGTCTGTGACGGCGGCCCGTGGCTTCTTGACTCAAACACGGTTCCAAAAAGCGGTGCAAGACATCCTCATTGTGCGCGTACAAATTTTCCCATACGGGCAATACAGGCCGATGATCGTCCAGGGCAAAGCGAATGCTGGTGCACGCACTCAAGGCTTGCTGGTCGAGCCGTTGCCATTGGCGTCGCGCCCACAGGCGCACCACCCCTTCCGGCCAGCCCCACGCAATCAGGACAAATGCACTGCCCATCAAGGGATTGCGCGTGATGCCTGTCACGAGCAGCCCCACGAGGACTCCACTCACAGCATTGAATCGGCGGAGTTGCTCAGGAGACCAGGGGAGGCCGGTGAGGGCGATCCAGGACGCATTTAAGGTCGGCGGCACGCGCCACGTAATCGGTTTCGCTTGCCAAGTCAGCGGCACGGGCACAGTGCGCCATTGCCAAATGCTGAAGACCACCAGACCTAAGCCGCCGATGGCCAACAACCACGCGAGAACGCTCATCATGCCGCCTCCCAGAGTTGTTGCAATTTTCTCGAGGGTTCGCCGACTTTCACGAGGTGTCCGCCCTGGTGGGCAAAGAGAACATGCACCGATCCCTGTTCCGTGGTTTCCACGACATGGCTGACCCGGCGGGCGCCGGTGGTGGGATCGTGGTGCACATAGACGATCAGATCAATCGCCTGATACACGGTTTGTTGAATGAGATCGCGGGATAACGTCAGACCCGATTTTTGGGCAATATAATACAGGCGGCTGACCAGATAATCCGGATGGCGCAAGTGAATCGTGGACAAACTGCCGCCTTTTTCGGTTAAGCCGAGCTCTATGAAATCGAACGCTTCCGGTCCGCGTAACTCCCCCATAATGAGCCGGCCCGGACTTTGTCGGAGCGCGTTGCGGAACAAGTCGAGGAGCGACACAATGCCGTGTTCGCGTTCGTCGGGCAAGACCGCGCGGGCTAAGCCAATCAAATTAATTTGATGATGAAAAGGGAGATGCAATTCTTCGGTATCTTCGAGCACAATGATCCGCTCGTCCGGGGGAATGGCTTCAATCGCCAAGGCGCGTAAGAGCGCCGTTTTCCCGGATTTTGTCGGCCCCGCAATCAGCCCGTTCGCCCGCGCCCGAAAAGCCCGCACCAGAAAATGGGCGACTTCTTCAGTCAACATGCCCCGGCGAATGAGTTCCTCCAGTTGTAAGAGCACGCCCATGTTATGTTTCCGAATGGTGATCGCCGGCCCGGTCATCGCCACCCGGTGATGCGTGATATTGATCCGCGCGCCATTTTCGGGCCAGGTCAAATCCATCAAGGGTTCGGTATCGCGGTATTCCCGTTGGCAATGGCGCGCTAAATGTTGCGCGAGACGAATACTCTCGTCGACCGAGGATAAGGTGAGCGCTGGTTCATTGCGCCCATGACGGTCGACAAAAATATAGGGTCCGGTGACCATAATTTCGGACACGGTGGGATCGCGCATAAAGGGTTCTAACACCCCTGCGCCCAACAATTGGGCTTCTAAGGCATCGGTCAGTTGGACCGCAATATCTTGCGATGGATGGAGACTGAGCACGACGTCGGCAATCGCTTGCCGCACGGCTTGGCGATCCGCTTGATAGATCCGGGCAATCAAGGAGCTGTAGCGATCGCGCAAGAGCAATAACGCCGTGTGAAACAGGGAGGGGGTGGCATCCGCCGTGGAATGATCGTCGATCGGCCGAAAGGGGGACGCGGTGCCGGGCGTCCGGGACGCGGTGCCCAAATCTTGGAGGGGATTGGGTTCCGCGGCGGCACCGCCAAAGGTTTGAACCAACGGATTGGCAAAGTGAGACATGAGGGCATCGCTCCTTCAGGTTTAGTGGAACAGCGCTTGCGCTTGGCTGACGGTGACCGCGCCGGGTGTCGTTTGACTCACGACCCCGTGAGAGTTGAGGACATAGATGGTGGGAAAGCTGGTAATATTCCAGGTTTGTTGCGTGGCGGTTGGCGCGACATACACATGAATGTTGGCGGCGTGCAACCCATAGGTCTGCACATATTGCCGCATGGTCGCTTGCATTTGGGTCACACTGAGGGGACCGCCGACGCCATCATGTCCATGAAACGGCGGGTTTTGGGGCCCGGGATCGGCGATCCCGCCTTGGGGAGAGACATCCACGATATCAATCGCCCAATGGGGATGCGCTTTCGCGAGGGTCGGCCACACCCATTTGTCTTCATAGCCACAAAAGAGACACCACGACGCCATCGCCATGACAATTGTGCCCTGCGAACCCCGCGCTAAATGGGTGGAATGCCCGGTTAACGTCGTTAAGGCCGCGGACCACGGGGCGGTGTGACCGATCGCCCACGGCCCGGTGCCCGCTGAGGGCGTCGTAGACGGGGTCTTGGGATGAAAGGCCGAGGTCTGCGGCGCCGCCGTCACCGTTTTTGCGGGGGCTAACCACGCGCCGAGGGTAAAGCCGAGACCCATCCAACCGAGAATCGCGGCGCCCACACCGAGACCCAGCCACCGCCGCGTGGGAGAAGAGAGTTGTGATAAGACCATGTTCGATACACGCTCCTTCACTCAGAATAGGACTTACGATGAGGCTTGGCGCCGGAACCATCCGCGCCGCGTCGGGCGTTCGGGCTCCACCTGGGTAATCGCATGAAATAAGGCCCGCCACGGTTTGGGATGATCCAACGCCAGCGGACGATGTTGTTGGAGGGACCGTTCCCAGCGTGCCGGATCATAGGGAATTTCGCCCAGCAGCGGAACGCCGGGGAGATGGGTCGATCGAATAGCAGCCGTGGAATATCCCCATTTACTGCGCTTATTAATAATCAACCCGCGTTTTTCCCGGGGAATTTTCAAGAGATCGAGTTTGCGAATTAAATCAATGGTTTCCAAGATCACGGCATACTCGGGCGTCGTCACAATGACCACGAAGTCCGCTTGCCGCACACTCTGGATCCAGACGGGATCGGTAGGCACCCCGGGCGTATCCACAAAGACAAAACGAGCTTGACGTTGACACGCGCTCAGAATCGCCGACATCACCACCGGCGGCGGCACGGGCATCACCGTTTCAAAACGCGACGCGCCCGGCACAATCTTCGCACTGGGCGTCACCACTTCGGCGTGTTCGACATACTGCGCAATATCGCGGGTATCATCCTCGGTGAGATTTTCAATCACCACCATGCTGGCCGCGCCCATCGGCGGGCGATGATGGGTTTGAATCTGGGTCAGCAGGCGCCGGAGATCCAGAGTCGGGGTGTCATTCGCTTCGTGGAAATAGAGCGGCAGACTCGGCTTGATGTAATCCAAGTCTAACGCCATGGCAGGCCACTGCCCGGTGACGGTGAGCAAATTGGCAATGAGCCCGGTTTTGCCGACCCCGCCTTTGCCACTGACGACGGCGACGGTATAACTCGAAACGACCGAGGACGCGGAGGCTCCTTCCGAGGGCGAGACGGGGGAAGGAGACGGGGTGGAGGCTGCCGTGGGGAGCGTCATCGTCACTGGCGCATCGAGATAGGGCTGTACCGCGTCCCAAGTGAAATCTTGGGTTAAGAGTTCGACAATTTGCGACACGGTAAATTTTTCGCCCACGCGCACATTATAAATTTGGAAGGCGGCACAATTGGCAATGAGTTGCCGGGTGTCCTGGGTGAGGCGACTGACAATGACCGCAATCCGCACCATCGGCCACTTTTTCCGGATTGCAATCAAGGTTTCGGCCAGCGACCGACTCCCGTACAGTTCACTCGTCACCAACAGCGTCGTCCACGGGGCGACGGGTTCCTGGTCCAAGAGATCCCACAAAGCGTCCGTACTATCGGTCAGAGCGTGTAACGACCACGTCCGATCGGGTTGGGCGGCATGCAGGGCGGTCGGCAACCGATCGAATAATTGAACCCGAAACGGCTCCGACACCGTGCCCAAGGCTAAGGCGCAGACCGGATCGGTCAGGGCCGGGGGAACAGTTGAGTGAACAGATTCCATACTGAGGAGGCTCCTTTCTCAACCAAAAAAGCCGTCCTGGTTCCCCGCGGAATCCGTTAGGAACCAGGACGCTTCGTCCATTACGCCGGGACGCCCACCAAGCCTGCCAAACTTTTGAGCAAGGCCGGGCCCAGGCCCGCGATCAGGATGGCGACGACGGCATATTTTAAAATGTCTCTGCCTTGCCGCACCGCTTGTTCAGTATGAAAGACATGGGCATGAATGAGACCGCCATAGACGGCCGCAAGCCCAGCGGACGGCACGACAAAGGTGAGTAAGGTTTGTTGTAAACTGTTAAACGCACTGACAATTTGAGCGGTGTCAATACCAGCAGCCATAATGAGAATTCCTCCTTGAGTGAAAAAGTTGGGATGATCACCAAAATGACCAAAAAGAGCCCAGTCAGGGCTCAAGCGGTCAGGAAGCGGTGTGATGCATGGTTACGTCGTCCCACCACCTCCTTTACGGGCCGGCCCGGATGACGGCGTGGCCCCCCATTGACAGGGATCAAGCCGGCATCGATCGCCCCGAGTCCGATAAGCGGCATGCGGATCAGACCCAAGGCAGGAAGGGTCGTCATAGAGATCGCCTCCTGGGGATGATGATTAGACGGGCATCATCGGTTCGCCTACTTCCGCGGGCATGGGTTGCCGGCCTTGTAAGGGATCGGGGTATTGCATCATCGTCTGCGTTTTTTCGTCGAGGGTGGACGACAGCAGCGGATGCAAGATGGCGGGCGCTTGGCCTTGCACGGGCACATGAAACCGGTTGGTGCGCCAAATGCCTAAGCCTTTCTGGGCTTTGCGTAAGAACTCGACTTCGGCCCCGGACAGATTAAACTCTTGGGCAAGAAGCCGCGCATCGGACTCCTTGTCAATGGGGCCGAGCCAGTTGATCGAGGTATTACTTAAGCAAACCCGGGCATCGTCTTGACCGGGCACTTGCAGGCCGGTGGCCGGATCGCCGATCATATCCACCAAACTCTGCGTGAGCAGCCACACCGCCGAATTCAGTTTCGCACTCATCCGAAACAACCGGCTGAGCCAAAGGGCTGTGCCTTCATTGGCGAACAAAATATGGGCTTCATCAATCATAATGATCGTGCGGCGTCCCGATTGGAGCAGGCGTTGTTGAATCAGTTCCCCAATGACCAGATAGGCGACCGGTTGGAGGTGTTTTTGCGCCCGCAACAAGCCTTCAATATTAAAGACGGTTAAGCGGCTGTCGAGCGCACTCGGGGGGACATCGCCATCAAAGAGGTCCAGGGTCCCGCCTTGGATAAAGGGTTTGAGCATAATCCCAATCCGGTTCAGTTGCGGATGTTGTAAAAGGGCTTGCACCATATCCCGGAGTTTTGGCATCGGCTTCATGCGCGGATGCACGCTTAAGGTGTCGGGATCAATCAAACTGACCGGATCATTGGTAATACCGTAGCGGCCATACACCTGACGAATCAAGTCTTCGGTGAGGGCCCGTTCTTCAAGGGTCCACTGCCCTTGAATCATGAGGTCGATGAGCGTCAACAAAAAGTCGATTTTGGCTGTCAACAGTTGGCGTTCGTTCTCGTCCAGTTGCGTGATATGGCGAGGATACTCGATCGCACACAGATTCCATTTGTCTTGCGTGCCCACCTTAAAGGGGATGAAGCGGCCGAGCGTTTGCCCCAAGGCTTGATAGTCGATAGGCGGTGAGGGGTCAATGACAAAGGCATCGAGGGCGGGATCCAACAGCGATTGGACCAGCAGGGACTTCGCCGTGTAACTTTTCCCCGATCGGGTGGGCGCAATAAAGATGATGTGCCCCGCGGGATACCGATGGCGGTTGTGAATATCGAGGAGCACGGGCCCCCCGGTTTGGACGTTAGTGCCCACATACAAGCCGCCTTCTTCAATGTGTTCGGTCCACGTAAAGGGCAACATACACGACAAGGAATTGCTGTCCAGTCGCCGGGATTGCGTCACGCGTTCGTCGGCGAGCGGCAACGTTGTCAGCCAACCGTTGCCGTGTTCGTAGTAGGTTTCCAGCACATACCACATGCCCCCCGCGGCCGCTTCCTTAAATTCCCGAATATGGTCTTGCAGTTCCTCCGGCGTTTGGCCAAAAAGGGTAATGATGAAGGACGTGTTAAACATTTTAATCCAGTTTTTCGCTAACGCTTGCCGGAGTTGTTCGGCTTGCTGATAGGCATTTTGGTCATAGGGATTGAACGGTTTGCCCTCTTTGGCTTGGCCCCGGAGTTTGGCTTCGAGCTTAGTGACGTCATCGGTCAATTGTTTGACGATCTGCCCATTGCTAATCGGGGTAATGTAAAACGCAAACCGGCGCGGCATGGGAGCGCGCAACAGTCCGTGTAAAAAGCCATTGGAGGCTTGTGCGGGATAGGCCATAATGCGCAAGGAGGCCGAATAATAGCCTTCCCCATGTTCGACAAAGGTCGGTTTTTCCTGCCAGCCGGCGGGAATCAGCAAATCCTGTTCGGACAAGGAGGGGACCATCCGATGTGCTTCTTGGGACAGCGCCGCGGGGTCGGGAGCGGGCCGCTGGCGACCCCATCGCCGTTTTTTCGGGGGCGGGGCGACCGGCTGGGTAGGAGGCGTCTCGTCGACTAGGGACAAGGGCGCATC
This sequence comes from Sulfobacillus thermosulfidooxidans DSM 9293, assembly GCF_900176145.1. Classification (NCBI taxonomy): domain Bacteria; kingdom Bacillati; phylum Bacillota; class Clostridia; order Eubacteriales; family Clostridiales Family XVII. Incertae Sedis; genus Sulfobacillus; species Sulfobacillus thermosulfidooxidans. Next base: position 168,886 of record NZ_FWWY01000002.1, read on the forward strand.
CGCGTCTGGGGGTAATAACGGGTCGTCCGCTTTCCGGCGGAACAGCATAAACATTCCTCCTTCAATGACGTCTAGCGAATCACGGCTCCCGCCGCGTAAGCTGACGGCGGAGCCGGTAAGGGATGGCCGTACGCGTTAGCCAGTACCATCAAAATGCGATCGCGCGGGGGGCGAAAGGGTTGCGCATCGGAGTGTAAGGATTTGAGTACCGTTTCCACCGCCCGCGCATGGTCATTCGCTTGGGACGGAGTCGAAGCCGGCACCGCGACCCAATAGACCACGTGATCGAGGAACTGGGTGTAGCGACTGAGGAGCTCCGCATAGCCGTGGGCAATTTGCGCCCACTGATCGGCATGCGCCGGATCGGCATCGGCATAGTCGGTAGGCAAACGACTTTGAAAGCGGCCAATTTCCGGGGACAAATCCCACCGTTCCGACAAAATATGCAGGGCGACCGGAAACGTGAGCATGTGTAAAAACCCGCGAAATTGCCCGTTGATTTGATCTTGTTCTTCCACCTGGAGCATATCATAGGGAATCCCCGACACTTCGACCACGCCGACCACCATGCCATCGGTCCGATAAATCAGGCCGTCTTCGACATGATCGACGGCCACGAGTTTGCGTCCCGCTTTGGACGGTTTGGGGGATGGGGGTGTGCTGGGGGGTTTACCGGGATTTTTTCGTCGAAACATGAATGACACTACCTCCTGCCTGGGGTCGGCCAAAGGATGAACGCGGATGGCCGGTTAAGGATTTGATGGGCGTCCGATAGACGGTGTAATAGGTCCAGATCCGGCCCGCCCACGTGGTGAGTCGCGTGCCATGATCTTCCATGGGCCATTTGAGCCAGGCGAGGGCGGCCGTGATTAAGAGAATCACGATCGCGAGCGGCGCCCGCACGGCCACAGGCCACAATTTTTCGCCCCACACGCCGAGGGCGACTGTGAGACCCGCTCCGGCCACGAGCATCCCCATCCCGGTCAGACCAGCAATCCAGTCAAAGTCGCGGCGGGTATCGGGGGGAATGGGAACTTGCATGGGAGTACCTCCTTAAGACAAAAGTGAAGTCCCCGACATCGTGATGACGATGCCGGGGACTGCGGGAATCCGAAGAGGATCGAAGGGTTAGAGCAAAAACGCGACAAAAATCAACACCGGACCGAGCAGCAAGGCGGCAAAGAGCCACGACTTAATGTCTTCGGCTTTCCGTTTCCATTGAATCCACCGACTCACACCGGCAACACCTAAGCCCGTCAGAATGCTATAGATCGTCGCGTGGATATTTTTTTGATGGAAGATCGCAGGATGAGATGCATAAGCGAGCGTCCCAGCAAACCAAAAGGGCGCCGATAAAAAGCCGGCTAACAGGCCATACCAAAGCGATCGATACCACAAGGACATTTGGTAGTCCCAATGCTGGTCATACCGCTCTTGCCGCCAGCGATCTAAGGCAGCCGGATCGGATTGCACTTGATGTGCCAATACAAGAATCTGATGAATGGTCCAAGAATCATAGACTGAATCGACATTTTGATTGTACCAGTCAGCATACTGTTCGGCCCACGCGATGACTGCCACCGGATAACGTTCCACCACATCTTCATACGTCCATCGCAAGGAGGGGAAGGGATTTCGGTTTTTGGGATAGTTGATGGCCCTTTGAATCCGGTAAAATTCTTGATAGGAGAGCGGGGCATCCTTGGGATACCGGCGTTCACCGTCGGTCATGACGTAATCGGTCACAGGACTCTCCTCCTGCACAAGGATATGATATCTAGTATAGCATCCTTTGGGCCAAACATTAATTAGCGGCTGAGGCCACTCATCTCAATATTCGTTTGAGTCGCCTCGCTCAAACGGTTCAAATATTGCACAACATGGCGAGGGGCGCCCCCAAACGTGAGAGCCAAGTGATCCGGATCTAAGCCTCGGACCGTCGTATTGTTCAACGGAGACCGCTGATTAATGGTTTCGGCATCCGCATATTGGAGATTTCCGGCCCATTGTTTGACCGCCAGATCTTGGGTAATCCGAGCCTGCACATCGGGCCGGGCTAAATCCTCGGGTTTGACGCCCACCAATTCGGCAAAGGTCTGCACGGCTTCCGGCCCGCCCGTCCCGAGCACTTGGTATTTTTGATTTAACGTGGTTAATGCCGCCATTTGCTGGGTGGGATTTTGGGCATGTTTAGCAAACGTCATGGGCTGCACATAATTGCGCAGATAATTTTGTAAATCCGCGGATCGTTTTTTTACGAAGTCTTCGGGACTCATAGGCGGTGACGTTGGGGCAGCCGATGCCGAGATAGCTGCCGTCTTCGGGGCAAACGACGCCGCCGCTCCAGAGGTCGATGGAACCCCGTCTGGTTGGACCGAATCGGTTAAGTCCTCCGTGATCAGGTCCGATGTAGCATAGCCCGGCGAAGCGTCCGAAACGTCATAGGGCGCAACGTCTGGTGTAGCATTACTAATCCCAGCAGACGTTGGGGGCTTAAAATCGTTATTCCGATCTTCATGCCACGCTTTCGCGTAATTCTGACGCGTCGTTTGCGCGGCTTGTTGTAAGGCAAACGATCCACTGGCCGTTTCATAGCGCGCCTGATCGAATTGTCGCAGCCCGCGGGTGCGATCGATGTTGATGCCCATCTTGTGCCATTGATTAGAGGCTGTGCGCCACAGAGGCCGGGTGAGCGGATTGTGCAATGTGGGCGACGACAGCTGCCGTTCCGCGGTACTGGCCATGGACTGCGCAAAGCGTTGCCCCAGTTGACTGGCTGGGGTGGCGGCCAATGCTTCTTCGGCCCCGTGCGCCAGCATGATGGCGCCCGCCCCTTTGGCTAAACTGAAGCCCCCATCGGTGCTGTGGCCGTGGAGTTGTTGGAAGTATTGCGGAATCTTGCCCACCATAAAGAGGCCCGCAATCGCCATGAGCAAATCCAACAAATTCGTGCCCGCATTCCCTGCCGTATGCCCGGCGAGCATGACGTTAAAGACCAAATATAAGCCAAACGCCATCGCACTTTGCGTAAAAATGGCCCCTTGCACTTGTTTCCAGACGTAGTGAAAGGTGTTGCGGGACGGTTCCAAAACGATCGTCGCCGCCGCTAACGGCAAGAGGCTGCCCCAAAAGACAATTTCGGCTAAACGAAACAGCCATTGCCCAATGACATAAATGGCGGCCAGAATCAAAAAGAGCAATAACCCTTGCCCGAGCAGGACCAGATACGCAAGCCCCGCCCCGGCGGCTAACGTGCCAAGGGCCACGCCCGTACCGGATCCAGCGATCAGCCCGCCGAGGGCGCCAGGATTGGAACACGAGACCGCAAAGGCTTGACTACTGAGGGTTAAGGTATGGTCAATGCCCGCGACAATGCGGTTGTTCAGATGCAACAAGAGCTGGACCGCCGTGGCTGATCCGCCAATCCAGAGCAAGCTGACCACGGCGTTGCCCATTAAGCCTTGCCAGCCTTCCCACCGTCCTCGGACGGTGACGTCCGCCCCACCCGTCAGCACGCGCCAGACGACAAAAGCGGTCAACATCGCCAGGGCAATCGCGGCTAATGAGGTATTGCCGATTTGCACATCTTGCATGACGGTCGTGGATCCGGCGTGATTCAGGATGGTCAATTTGAGGGCGCCGAGGACAATCGTCAGCATCATCGCAAATAACGCATGAAAGAGATGCGCCAGAAAAAACGCAATAGCCGTGATGAGATTCAGACCTTTGGGCGGGTTGGCACACCCCGAAATCCAATCATTCAAAAACCCCATGGGCGTCTCCTTTCTGTATCGGTTGAACCTGCCAGGGAACTTGGCATAATAAGGCATCATCAAAGCCTTTGGCTTGATGCCCATCCCACGTGATGACGGCTTGCTGAATGGCGGGAAATGCCTGACGCAACGCGTCCTGGCCGGCCTGAAGGGTCTGATGCACCGCCGGTTTGACCGGCTGATCCTGATCCCAGGCCCATAAGACGCGCTGAGGCGGCTGATCGAGGCGGTGCAAGACCTTGAGCGCCGTCGCCCAAAGGTTGACGCCGGGCACGCCGATCGTGGGCATTCCGGTAAATTCCGCAATCAGGATGGCTTTTAAGGGGCCTTCGGTGATAATGACTTCTTCTGCGGAGTCAATCATCCCGCCCGGCCACGCCCAGTGCGCCATGATCCACGCTTTGGCGCCCTCCGGATACCGGGGCTGGCCGGTCTCAGTCTGAGCATCGGGCGGCGTCGACCACCACACATATTTGCCAGTGGTCGCATGATGCACGCGGATTTGGGCCCCGATTTGGCGTCCATCGGGTAAGCGGATCGGAATCAGCAGACCAGCGGGTCCGTGCCAGGTGCCATCTTGGCTCGTAGAAAACCCGGGAATATGCGCCATGGAGAGACCGAGGCGGGCAGCCCACCCGGTCCGGAGCGATGGCATCGTCTTGAGGCCATGAAGGGCCCACAGGGAGGGTTCGGTCAGACCGCGTTGCCGTAAGGCGGTTTGATCGGCCTCCGCCACGGTGAGGTGGGCCCATGCTGCTTGATAGGTGGTGTGCCACCGGGTCAGTGCGGCGTCATCCGGATCGGGGTCCTCGTCCGTGACCACAGGACGGACATATTCGGGAGGGGGGCCGTAGTGATGCAAAATCGCTTGCGCGGCCTCGGTCAACGTTTCGTGATAGACGGCCATCCGCCAATCGAGAATCGAGCCATGATTGTGACCCGGCGGACAGCCGTAACAGTGCCAGTGGCCATCGGGATAGACCCAGAGGGACGGGTTTTTGTCGGGATGGAGCGGGCAAAGGCCGTTATACGCCCGACCAATGCGTTTCAAGCGCACCGTTTGACTGACTTCACGGATGAGGTCCCCGCTGGCTTTCGCAGCTTGAGCCAGTGCGCGCGCCCGCGCTTGCCGGGCTTTGGGGGTCATGGGCGTCGCCTCCCGAGGCTATCAGGCTTAAAAGTTTTGCACGAGCTTGGGTAACACGGGATCGTTGAGATCTGCGGTGTCAGGGTGTCTCACGGATGGTCCATCCGAGACCCCCGATGCGCCGGGCAAGGTGGGCGATCCTTGAGGTTCCGTCGGAGGCGTCATAGGGGGGTGGACCGCGGATAGCGTGGATTCCGTCGTCCGAAGCTGGACATCTTCAGACGGTGCCGACGAGGGTGTTGAGGGTGTTATTGGCGAGAAATCTTCCGAAGACGGCTTGTTGGGAACTTGCTCAAGGGCTTGTAACCGGGTAAGGCGTACGGTGAGATCCGCTAACAGGTGATCGCGTTCAGCGTCTAACGCTTTGAGGCGAGTAAGGTCATCGTGCATTGCGTGAAGATCGGCTTGCCATTGTTGAGTGGTATCGACAAAGGTTTGGGCTAAGTCTTCCAGATGCGCATGATAAGTGGATTGCAAAGCGGTTTCGAGATCCTGCAATTTCTGGGATAAGGGTTCGGGTAAATGCATGGGTAGACCTCCTCTTAAGTGTCATAACGTATCCATGTCTTCGTCTTCGTTTTCATCCGCATCTTCATGTGTGCTATTGAGGACCACATCGTTTGCGGTACCTTGATGGTAATCAGAGCTGGTATCCTCTGTCGCGGATAGAGGGTCTCGTCTACAGTGTTTCAGATTATCACGTTTGGCGTTGTCTCGTGTGGGGTCAAACTCGCTCGCAAAGCCTTTCTAGGGGTCTATTAACGCCAACAGAATCAGAGCGGGGACAATAGACGCCCACGACCAGTCTGCCGTTGTCGTCGCTAACTGAGATAACCTATCCCAGTCGTGACGAGTAAAGCCTGGATAACCGGACTGGACCGCCCACCAATTCAGACGTACCAGCCATTGTTCGGGTTGTGTGGACAGATCGTGGCGTAATGCATGCCACAACTCGTGGGTCGCCGGTTCCCTGGCAATCAGCGTGCGAATCACGGACACAAAAGGCTTGGCATGCGGTCGCAGGAGTTCCCATGATTGTGACGAAAGATTAGGGAAAGGAGGTGAAGACATGAGCCATTGTCCTTTCTTTTCGGAAAATCAGCCAATGCAGGGATTGGCCCATAACCCAATCGCCGCGCAATGTCACGTCGACATTGGAACGGAACGTCCGATTCCTTTACCAAAAGAATACGACATCGTGTGTCGCACACGGTTTCCCGAATGTCCGACCTATGCCGCCGTCGTTACGGCGCGGGAGCATTATCGGTGGGCACAGATACATCAGAACACGACGCGTTGAGCAATGCGGTCCACAAAAACCCTGTCTGCCATCCACCTGCCCGCGTAATCCACGTCCAGAGCGATGTCCATGCGGACCACGGCATGGTTGGTCCATTTGCTTGGGTGACGAGAACGCCCAACATGAGGGTCAGCCACAGGGAATCCTCTGCGCTGACGGTGGTAAACAACAACGACGCATAAGGCATGGGGAAAGTGTCTGAATGGTGTTGCAACAGCCAACGCAACCAGGTCGTAATCGGCATGACGGCCTGGTTGCCCTCCTCACGTAACCAACACTCGAACGGATCCATGAGCGCTGCCTCCTATTTTATCGGAGATTCTTGTAATTCAAATCTTAGAATGTCCACGACCGTAGTGATTGAGAAAATCGTTAACACTCTGGTTCGCTAAAACGCCGCCAAATGGGGAACTCGCGTGATCCCTGTCGTCACCAAGGCGACACGGACCGCGTGGGGGGCATAGCCCGCCAAGGGGCGTCCGGGATCGTGGGTCGTTAACCACTGGTACGCGTCAGCAATCTGCCGCCATTCATAGGGCGCATGATCGAGATGCTGGGCTTGTTCAATCCAGCGCAGCTTATAGGCGGCCTGATCATGCACCCATTGCCACAAGACGACCCCTCCGTGAGCTCCTTGGCCGAGATACCACACGGGATCGGGATGGCCCCATCCAGGATCGGCCCGATCGGGAGTGCCCGGGTCAAACAGCGCTGTGGGCGTCCACCACCGCCATGGTTGGCCGGCCTCCCACAGTGCCTGTTCTAAGGCTTGCGGAGTCGGCCAGCGGGTTTGCCGATCGTGAGCCCACACCGTGGGGCCCGTCGCCTCCTCGGTCCAGGCGATAAACGCCTGCGGACTGAGACCGCCGCACCAGACACTCGGTTTCACCCGCGGGCCAATAGTGGCCATCGGATGCGGTTCGTCGTGCCAGACCGGGTGAAAGGCCGTACCGGTCGCCATTTCCCACCACCGGGTTGCACTGGGCGAACTGGCAAACCGCCCGAGGCAGCGCGGGGCTTCGTGGGGCGGTTCTTGCCAGACCACGACGGTGTGAGCGGCATCCGTGGTGGCATGAAGCGGCCAATCGAGGCGGCCATCAAAGACGGGGGCCATGTGGCGTCTCCGAAGGGGATGGCGGCGTCACGGTGGCGGCGGGGACCGTGGCGTGCGACCGTAGAAGTTGGTGGAAAAAGTGGCGCGGCAACGCCGGATCAACATGCGCCGCGTCTTGGGCAGTATCATGCCAGAGCTGCGTCATGCGCGTTAACACGTTGTGCCGGAGATCCGCCCGACGGTGTAAGCGTTGCGCCGTCTCATCCGCTTTGTAGGGATCGAGCGTCCGGTCAATCGTATCCCACGCAGGGATATGATTCCGCAGAAAATGCACGGCGTCGGATAAGGACGTCCCGGACCAGGCACGGCGAGGCACCGCCTCGGCGTCCGCCGGGACCACCTGGCGCGGGTTTTGGGGTGTGGAGGACGGGAGCGGTTCGGCGACAAAACGCTGGCTCTCGCGATGCCAAATGGCCCACGTCCCGCGGCTAATTTCCACACAGCGGAAGCGATCCGCCCAATGCAAGAAGTCTTCGCCGGGGTCCACGGGGGCGCCGGCTTGGAGGTCGAGAACGAGTTCGTCATTGAGATAGCCTTTTTCCGCTCCCGCATAGTCGGTGTCGTGAATCGGTGTATGCTGTTCCGCTTCCCACAAGTTGGCAAATTGGAGGCGACGGCGGTCCCACAATTCCTCGTCAAACTGATCGGCAATCGCGGTCAGCGGCAGCGCGCGAGGCCGGGAACCGGATTGCACGCGGGGACCGGGGGCTTGATACTGCCGAAAGATAATGTCTTCGCTCCCCGGTTGTTGTCGTAAGGTCTCCGCTAACGCCTGATGCGCGGGATTGGTGGGGTCGATGGTCATCGTATACGTCTGGCGCACGCGAGGGGTGACGGTGACATCAGGATGCGTATGCTGCCACATAGCAGTGGCCCAGGTGGTCAAGGTATGCCGACGAATGGCGGGATGATCATCGACCGTGGGCGGTAGGATGCGTTGGATAGGGCTTCCGGCCCGAAAGACTTTGGAACCGTTCTCCGTGATCTCTGTACGCATCGTCGGAATCAAAACGCGCACCGTCCGGTGCGCGGGATGATCGGGATTCAATTCTTGCGTAATGAGCGGTTGCTGGGATGGTTTGCTGGCCCAATCATTGGGCAGACTCGGTTCGGTGGGCATTGGATCAGGCATCGCCATCGTCGTTCACCTCCTGGGGCTCTTGCTCCATCAGCCGTTCGACATCCTCCCAGGGGTCGGTGTAGTAGGGGGTAATCGCAGCGAGGGTTTCATCCTCGGCGCGGGGCAAGGTGAGGGCACAATAGGTGTCCACAATGTCATCGAGGTCATCCAAATCTAATAAGGACTCTTGCGCCTGGGCAATCATCTGCTCTTCCCACCACGCGGGATCGTGCTCCCGCACCCAGCGGTCCAACACAATAACTTTGCCGCGGGGGGGCGGCGCGCTGACCGGTTCATACGGCACATTGTCTTCATCAATTTCGTCAATGCGCCAACCGCCTAAATCGGGACGATCTTCCATACAAAAAATCCCTCCTTATTGTGGGGAATACTTCAGTATAGCAAACGGGGACCGATTAAGAAAAAGCCGTCCCATCGTTGACGTCATCCAACGGCGCTTCGCGCCAGCCCGCCTTTAAGGCCGGCCGTTCGAGCGGTTGCCCGAGGGCATTCTGTTTGGCTTGCCCGTACCGCGGAATCGTGAGGACGGCCTGATTCAAATCCGTGGCCCCCGTGTCCGGCGCGGGCTGCCACAGCTTGGCGATCGGCCACTGCGACAAATCCGGGGCCGGTAAGACGCCTGGAAAGGCCCCGGGCTGTTGGAGTACCAGCACTTTGCCCACCGGCCACCGGAGGATTTCGTCGGCGGTGACGAGCGCGCGACTGGTGTAGGTATCCGTGACCGAGCGCGCGCCGCCCGTGCCGAGGGTTTGGGCGGTCGATTGGGTTTGAATCGTTTTTTGGCCGCATTTTTTGGACAACGTTTCTGCCGTGTCGGGATCCGCGGTCCCGAGATAGAGCCAGAGCTGACAGGTGCCCGATAAAATCTCGGCTTTCTTGTCATATTGATCACGGAGTTGCTGAAGGGCTTGCACCGCCAAGAGAAAGCGCAAACCCCGGCCGCGTCCGACCGTCAAGGCTTTTTCAAAGTCGGGAATGGGAGGCAAATTGCCAAACTCATCGAGCAAAAAAGTCACCCGCCGCGGTAAGCGGCCCTTGACATTGGCGGCATCCACCAAGGTCTGAATGAGCTGGGTGAGAAAGAGGGTCGCCAGCGGATACCGCGTAGAATCTTCATCGGGAATCACTAAAAAGATGGCAAAGGGCTTCTGCGTGAGCTGTTCCACGATGTCGAGGGCCGAACGACCTAAGGGCCACGCCGGGTCTTGTGCCGCGGTCAACCAGGCGATTTCGGGATCGGCAAACAAGCGCAACGTCGCGGTGGCCGTGACATAGATGCTTTGCCGCGTTTCCGCGGCCGCCGTCCGAATCATGGCGTACGCTTCTTTGGCGGGATGCCGATCGGGAAACGTGGCATCAAACCACTGATCTAAGGCCGTCCCTTGCGCATGCGTCATGAGGATGTGATAGGCCGAAAACAAATGTTGCTGATCCGGTGTGAGACCCGTCTGCACCCCATCGGCGACGGCCAGTACTAAGGCCGCAATGAGCGTTTCACTCGTATTCGACCACAGTTGATTGTCGGCGCCCAAGGGTTGTTGGCCGACAAGGGCGTGGGCAATCGTCCAGGCTTGCCGGGAGGCGGTCGCCCATTGTCCGGCTTGCATGGCGGCGATAACGGGCGCTAAGGGATTCCAGCGCCGACTGAGAGCGGGCTGCCGCAAATCAAAGCGTAAGACCGCATAACCCCGGGCCGTCAAGTCGGCCGTGGTCCAGCTGGCCAACTCGCCTTTGGGATCGCCCAAGACCAACGCTTCGCCGCCGGCCGCACACCAGGCGATGGTCGGCAAAATGATGCGGCGGGTTTTCCCGACCCCGGGCACCCCAATTAAGAGCGTATGCAGATCGCCGGTGGCCAAGACCGCCTGCTTCCCCTGTCGGCCACACACAATGCCGCCCAGCGCGGGTTGGGGAGAGACGGTCTCGGGCGGCGTGGACGGTGGGGGTGTCAACGCCGTGTGCGGCACCACGGATAACCCGTGCTGCCATTCTCGTCCTTTACGCCAGCGCGCACTGCCGTAACTCACCGAGCCTTTCGTCGCCCACGCAGTCGCTAACGGATCATCCTCACGGGATGCCGTGTCTTTGGCCCGCAGGTAGCCCCAGCCAAGGAGCCCCGCGCCCCCGAGTTGGGCCGCTAAGGTTTTGGCGGCGGGGTACTGCCAAATGGGGGGCCAACCAATCCAGGGATAGTATCCGTGATGGATCAACAGATGTTGCCAGAACGGATGGTGCAAGGCTTCCAGGCCGATAATCACCGTGGGCAGAACGGCCAGCCAGAGGACCGCGCCAAAGAGAAAGGGGACCCAAAAGGCGCGGCGGCGTAAGAAATCCATAAGCCTTAGCTCCTTTACGGGGACGGTTGCATGGTGCGCTGGAAGACAAATTGGCGCAACCAGGTGGCGAGCGTCGTATGGGACGCTTGCGCCGCGTGGACAATCGCGTGATAGTCTTCCGCACTAAGGGTGGTCTGGACGGCTTTCCGGCGAATTTGCTGTTGGGGAAGACGCGGACGGGCCATGATTATCGCTCCTTTCCGGATGCTCCTGTTGAATGAGAGAGGCAATGTAGGCACTGAGGGACGAAAACCCGGCGTGGGCCATGCGATCCCGCAAGGCCCGATACTCGTCCTCGGTGCAATAAAAGCGAATCGTATGGGGCGTGGAGGCAGCCATGATTTACTCCTCGCGGGCGGTCCGTTCCAAGCCGAGCCGGGCGGCTTGTAGACAGAGATCATGGACGGCTTGAGGCGATAAGGTCTGAGGGGTAATTGTCGTCAGACCGCCGCCGGCATGTCGCAGAATGATGACCAGGTCTTGGGTCTGGGTCATTTGGGCAAATCGGGCCAATTCGTGAGCCAAGGTGGGGGGCAACAACGGTAAGTCTTGTGGGGTCATAAACAAAACGCCTCCTTGAGAGTGGTGGGGAGAGAATCTACGGCACGCGCTGCGGAGCGGGAGCCGGTTGGGTCGCCTGTTCCCAGGTGTGGACCGCGGCATGTAAGGCCGCTTGTGCTTGGCGGTCGCGGTCAATGACGGCTTGCGGCACTCGCGAGGCGGGCTGGGGATAAACCCCTTTTTCGGCCGCCGCATTTAGGACATCGAAGGGGTCGGCCCACCACATGGGCATCAGGAGTTTCTCCATGCCGGGAATGGGGGTCGCTAATTCGCCGGTCGCGACGCCGCGAAGCCGGGAGGTGGGATCGGCGGTTTCCGTTTTCCATAAGAAGTAGACGCCCTGGTCGGGATCAAACCCGTAATGCCATTGCGGGGTCGCCGGACCTTCCGGCACGACGGGGCCTTGCGCCGCTGCCTGAACCAGGGAGACCAGACGCTGGGGATGCACTTCGGGCCAGGTCGGGGGAAACCACGCGGGATGCTGCCCGAATTGCGCGATGGCGGCGTCGACGCGGTGCACAAAGGCGTCGACCTGATCGGGAGCGATCGCTTGGCGCCAGAGCGGCGCAAATTTGTCCACCGTGCGCCACCGCGTCACCCGCTGCCCGCTGTCATCGACCGTGGTTTCCCGTTTGGCTTTCGTCAGCGTCGCCATCCACGGCCCGTCGGGATCGTCGGGCGGTTCGACCAATAACCGCATTTTCTGTGCTGGAAAATCGCGGATAGTCTTGAGATGGCGCGGGGGTAAGAAATCGGCCAAGGTGTCTCGCCAAGAGTCCTTCAAGGGACCTGTGGCCGTGGCATCGAGGGCCTTGGCAAAAAAGCGGTCCGTGACCCGGGCCAGCAGTCGGTCGGTGTCATCCGCCGCCGTCGGAAGCACGTATTGCCGACTGGCCTGATCCAGCGCGGTTTTCCAAGCGCCGGCGAAAAAGCGCAGATCCGCGGCGGTTGTGGGCCACTCGGGATGGTCGACGGCGGGACAGCTGAACCAGACCACCGCCTCATCGGGCGGCTTGTCAGTCCGCGCCAAGGTCATCTGCACGGGTTGATCGACGGGTTGCGCAATGGTCAGCGTATAGGGCCCCCACGAGGATAAGGCGATCTCGTCATACGACAGATAGGCTTGATCCGTGGGAATCGTCGGGCGATCCGCGGTCCGATACAGACGCGCCTGGTCGACCAGATCGGCCCACGCAGTCACCGGAGTTTGCCCGATGTGGTCCGCGAGCACATCCATGACCGCCGCATGTTCAGCCCCGGCCACCGAGGACGGTACCTCCGCGTCATAGAGGCTGACGGGCGGTAGCGTATCGGTCCGCCACAGCGTCATCCGCGCCTGATCGTGGCCGGGCTGCCAAATCGTTTCGAGCACACAGGCGCGATCGGGATCAGGCTGCGAAAACAACCGCAGAGGCGGGAGAACTGCGTCGTCTCCTTCTGGGAGAGGGGCCTCCGGGGCGGGATGTTGCCAGAGCGTGTCACAATAGGTGCGGAGGGCTTCCCGTTCGGCGGGGTCGGAGCCGAGAGGCGGCAGCGGATCGCGCTGGAGCGCTTGCGCCATGTGAAAATGTTGGGTACCCGCCGCGAGAAAGGCGGTCGGCGTGGCCGGTTGGGTCTGTTGCCAGACGGGAGCCGATCCGGCCAGTTGGGTGGTCCACGGGGCGAAATCGTCGGGGGAAGCGTCCGGATGCCGCACGGTCGGCCACAATTCGGTCTGGATGCGGTGGGTCGCGGCGTCCCACGTGGTAATCAACCGCCATGAATCAAGTTGCGTTTCGAGATCAAATGATGCCACAATAATAAGCCTCCTTTACGGGGATGAGGGAGCGGATGACGACGCGGCATCCGCCGGCGCATCACGGGCGCCATGCGCACTAATCAGCGTCGACGCCTCCTGCCGGGTCAACCCCTCCGGAATCGGAATCTGATGGGCGGCGAGCCACCGGCGTTGTTTCGCCGTCGCGGGTTGGTGATCCGTGGCGTCGCGAATCAACCGAGAGGCGGCCTCTTGGGTTAAGGTGGCCGGATCATACGGAATGTGGAGACGATCCAGAATCGCTTGTTGTTTGGGGGAGACGCGCCGCGATCGCCAGGCGGCATCTTTGGCGGCATAGCCTGTCCACTTTTGCGCCCGAACCCAATCTTCTGCTAAGCCTTGAGCATAGGCAAAGGGCAGCGGTTGATCACTGAGGCGTGTGCGCTGACGATGGTCGAACAACCACACCTCAAAGAGTTCGGAACCCAACGGCCGGCATTGAATGCGAATATTCGGGCCCGCTTCCAGCCACGGTCCGTCGACATCGGGATGCCAGACAAAGGGCGAGGTGCCTAAGAGATCCCACGGCAAGGGAATGAGATCGACCCGTCCCGCAATGTCGGCCGGCTCGTGATCGGCACGGATCGGCGGCGCGTCAGCGCGCCGTTTCCGCGGTTTCTGCGCGGGATCGGGTTGGGCAATCAGATCCAGCGTACAGGTCGATAAAGAATGCTGGCGGTCGGTGACATCCAGCACCAAACAATCGGTTTTGCCGGGATGGGGCCGGAGGCCCCGCCCCACCATTTGGATGTACAGCCCGGGTGACATCGTGGGCCGCGCCATCACCAAACAATTGACGGCGGGTTCGTCCCACCCTTCGGTGAGGATAGTACAGTTCACCAGCACTTGAATCTGGCGATCGTGAAACGCCTGCAAACGGCGCCGGCGTTCCGTTAACGGCAAGGATCCGGCAATCCAATCGGCCGCGATGCCCGCGGTTTGAAACGCCTCCGCCAAATGGCGGGCGTGCGCGACGTTGACGGCAAAGACGACGGTATGGCGGTCAGCGGCATGTTTTTGCCAGGTTTCCACAATTAAGGTATTGCGGCCGGGGGTATCGACGGCCAAGGCCAAATCGGCTTCGTCGAAATCGGTCTGGGTGGGATCCGGCAAGGCCACAGGCGAATAGACCCGGAGGCCCCGAATCGGCGCGAGATAGCCGAGGGGAATCAAATCGGCAATCTCTTTGCGGTAGGCCACGGTATCGAAAAATTGGTGTAACGATTGCCCATCGGTCCGAAAGGGGGTGGCCGTAATGCCGAGCAGCACACGGGACGCCGGGGCGGTCGCGCGATCGAGATCCAACGCGGCGAGCAACCGTTGATAGGTGACCGCGCCAATATGATGGCGATTCCGCCCCCCAAATTTGGACATTTGCGATCTCTTTCACGCGGATACGCATTGGGACATCCTATCAGCCCTACGGGCTGGGACTGGGGGACAGGGCCAGGGCGTCACCTCGCCCCTGTCCCCCAGTGCAAAAGTCTCGCTCTTCTATACTCTGACGGGCATCCAGGTCGCTTGCCCTCCCGCGACCCGTTTTCGCATCGTCGCCGGGGACCAAAATTCTAGGCTCCCATGCAGCCGATCTTGGTTATAAAAGGCAATCCATCGCGTTATGGCCGCATAGGCCTCGCCATATGTGGCAAATTCTTGAGTGAGACACTCGCGCTCCAACTGAGCATGCCACGACTCCATCAAGGCGTTTTTATTCGGCGTGGCCACCGGAATGCGTTCATGTTCCAGACCATAGGTGGCACAAGCCGTTTCGAATGCCTCGGCGATAAACTGGGGGCCATTGTCGGTCCGCAGAACGGGAGGCGTCTGCCATTCCGATTGACGCTGGATCACCGCGTGTTTTAGGGTTCGCACAACATCCGTCGCCTGACAATGGAGTCCCATGTGGTAGGCAATAATCATGCGGTCACACACATCGATAATGGCTTGGAGATATAAAAACCGATCCTCACCCGCAATATACACATAGGTAATGTCCGTTTGCCAGAGCTGATTGGGAGCCGTAATGATGCGGTTCCGCGCCAGCCGGCGCGGATGCCGGATGCGGCGTTTTCGCTGAGGCCATAATAAGTGCCACTGTCGAAGGAGGCGATACACCTTTTTGACACGAATCTGTAGATGATAGCGTCGTCGCAAGACCCATGTGATTTTATGATACCCATAGGCCGCATTTTCCGTCGTCAGAATATCGGTAATCCAGTCCATAATCTGGCCATCGGCGATTTTCTGGCCATTTTGTGTGACGCTGTATCCTCGCGGAGGTCGACCCGGCGCCTGATGGCGCCGATCCGGTTCCCGATGGCGTTGGCGATGACGCCACGCATAAAAGGTAGCCCGTGAAAGGCGAATCGTCGCACACCATCGGCGAAGGGGCACCTGAGGAGCGCGGTGATGCCAATCCATCACGTGTTCACACAATTCTGTCACGGACGGATCCCCTTTTTTTGCAGCAGATCTTGAAGCATAGCAATCTGCAGATCTTTTTCCCCGAGTAATTTCTTTAATCGTTCATTTTCGTCTACCAGACTCATGAGATCGTGGGGATGGTGGGCCGCCTTCATCGCCTCACGCACCCAGCGACGCACCATGGATGGACTCAGCTGATGACGACGAGCGACTAATGTCGCATTTTGCGTGTCTTGAGCTTCTTGAACAATCTGTTGCTTGAATTCCGGTGAATAGGTTTGACTCATCGTGCACACTCTCTCCTCTGAACTGATAATTATCCTACCAGGAGAGATCGCGATTGTCTCGTCTTCTTAAGGGGCTTAAAAGATGGCTTTCGTCCACAATCACCAGCCGAAAGGGATCGGTCTGATCCGTCGTGAGCAGCGCGTGCAGCCGGGCGGGGCGGGCGAGCGTTTGGATCGACGCCACGACATACCGGGCGGTTTCGCCATGTTCTGCCCCTTGCACAATGCCGATCTGATCCGGCGGCACAAAGAGCGCCAGTTTTTGCACCGATTGCTTGACGAGCTCGTCGCGGTTGACCACCATCAGGACCCGCCCTTTGGTCTGCTGCGCCAA
Source organism: Sulfobacillus thermosulfidooxidans DSM 9293 (assembly GCF_900176145.1). Taxonomy (NCBI): domain Bacteria; kingdom Bacillati; phylum Bacillota; class Clostridia; order Eubacteriales; family Clostridiales Family XVII. Incertae Sedis; genus Sulfobacillus; species Sulfobacillus thermosulfidooxidans. The sequence goes on from NZ_FWWY01000002.1 coordinate 185,119, forward strand.
ATGGGCGGCGATCACGGTTTTCCCCGCGCCCGTGGCCAAGACGCACAAGATCCGCCGTTGGCCCTGGAGGGCGGCGGATCGGACGGCTTGCACCGCTTCTTGTTGGTAAGGCCGTAGGGCGAGCAACAGGGATCACCTCCTCTCTGTATGCCAACGCAGAACTTAGCGTGAATGGGGTATCAAGAAATCGCCTTGAGCGGGCGTTTGCGGCAAGTCTTGGGATAAATCTTGGGGCGCGACCGCGTAAAAACTTTGTTGAATTTGCCAGGATGAGCTATTCACGGGCGCTGACACCGCAAACCCCACGAAATGACCATTGGGCAGCGAGACTTTGTCAAATCCTGCATCTTGGAGATTTTTCCAATGAATAGGCACATAGGTGGTAATGGATAAGGAGGCGGGGAGCCCATAAGCCGCTGGAGAATAATAGGCGACAATCGCCACCGGATTGCCGACATTGCCCGTAATCGTATTCCAGGGAATGGTATTGCCCAATGTGGGCGTTTCGGTCACACCTTGTTGCATCAGCATCGCGTAATGCATCGCCCGGAATAACGGTTGGGGGACTTTGCTGGCCACGGCGCTCGGAATGGTCGTCACCTGATTCGAAAAGTGTTGCCAGTGGACCGCGTGATTTTTTTGAACAACCGCATAGTAAAACTGTTGATGAACCGCCAGAGGTTCAAACACCAAGACACTATGAGCGGGAAACCCCCATTGGGAGGACACCGGAACAATGTCTAAGGGCCCAATTCGGTCATGTAGTTGTTGGGCTAATTGGTGTTGTAACGCCGAGCTCCACGCGGCCGATCCAAAAGGATCCGATGTCGGAATCCCAGATGGAGACGCTGAAGACGGGGCCGTCTGGGCACTGGACGACTGAGTCCGAGTCGAGGACGTCTGATGCACCACGTGATGATGCGTTGAAGCGGCTTGCGACGCGCCACATCCGGTTAATAGGCCACTGACGCTAATAACGCTCAACACCGTGAGAGAAGAGGACTTTGTTAGTTTCATAGTGAATGAGAACACCTTTCTTAACAATGTCGGAATGGGATTACGACGAGGCCAACGGTCCGCTCAGGTGTTCATCCTGAGCCGCGGCCTGGGCATAAGCATAAACCGTGTTGGCGTATTGGGCCAAGCTTAAGCTGTTACCCGCTTGCGGATCCGGCACCACATTTGCTAACAACGATTGTCCGGCACTCCACGACATCCCCGGACTCACGCCGGCGTCTTCAACGGCTCCGGCGCCACCATAATACGCAGCGGAAGCCAAGCGCCACGAATGAAACGTGCGATAGTTGTCAGCCAAAAGTTCCGCTCCGAGAGTGAGGTTGACTTGGGGATTTTCCCGCGCTCCCGGATACCAGCCGGGCAAACTTTGAGCGGTTTGCGGTTCCAGTTGCATGAGGCCCAAAGCTCCGCCGAAAGGATTGGCGAGATTGGCAACTGCGCCGGGATTGCCACCGGATTCTTCGAGCATTTCGCCCGCAATCCAAGCCGGGGGGACACCTGTGTGGTGACTGGCCTGAAGAATATCGGGCCACCATTGAGTGACGGCTGCTCGGACCGAGGCTGGGGAATAAGACGGAGGCAGGGTTCCTCCTCCACCTCCGATCGTAAATCCGGTCGAACTCGGTAAGGTCACCGAAACCGAAAAGGTGGGCCAATGCGCCGTAATGGTGACCGGATGTTGCGCATTGACAATCACATCCGCGCCAAACACTTCAGCGTGCGGCCACGCGGGCACGGCAGATCCGGACGGCAAGAGGGAGGACAGCATCGGCCCGTTATACCCATCCGATTGAATCGTCATTGACGTGGGTGGGGAAACCATCGACACGGCAATGTCATTCGGCGTACAGACTTGTTTGCCATGAATCCACGTACAGGTGGGCGGTTTCCACGGCACGGCGACCGGTTGGCCCACCGGCGCCGAGCCAATCGCTAAGACCCATGTTTTGGTGCGCGTGCCCGACGGATAGTGCCACTGACCGTTCTGCCACCCCGTGACGGGCCAGGCCGCGACCATCGGAGTGGTGGATAAGGTGATAATATCCTGTTTGACGGTGTCGATAAAGCTGGCTGGAGGCTGATCACGCGTGCTAGCGAATTGGGCCAAGCTGTGGCTCTTATAGCGATGCGCGGCCCAGGCCGCGGCCAGCTTGGGAACGGCACTGTTAAAGTCTGTCAAAGGATGGCCGGTCAACGCCGGATTATAGGACGCAAACAGTCCGTGTCCATGGGTTTGATTCGCTAAGACCGCACCGTTCGATAAGGCTTGCACCACACTAATCCAGACACTATTCGGAATCGTGGTGTACAGCTGGTTGGCCGTGACGACATGGGTCGACAGGTTGATCCACTGGTCGGAAAACGCAGGGCTATCGGGAAACGGCGGGGGATCGGAGGTTTGATGCAAAGCGAGCCCGCCGATGAGCATGAGAGCCGGTGCGAGGATGACAAATAACAAAGGCAATCCCACAAGTCCCCCGCCGCCCACCGCGGCGATCAGCCAGAGAGGTTTTTTGGTCATTCCAGGAAGTCCTTTCGGCAAACTTAGCGGGGAATGGAGTAGGGAAACGCGAAGAATTCCGGAAAGACCGTTTGCACGCGCTGGATAGCTTGCACCCGTTGAGCGCGCGAAGTGTGGGTCGGAAAGCCTAAAAACACAAAGGGCGATGACACAACAACGGCCTCCGCTTGCGCAATGCGGCGAATGATGCGCCGCAAATGAGGGACCGGCCGCGATCCACTCCGGACTACGACTTCCTCGGGTGAGGTGATGTGACGGATGAACAAGGCTTGGAGTTCCTGCTGATAACGCGGATGATACGCTAAGGTATGACGCAACGTGGACGGCCCATAGACCGTCAGCACAAGAGCCGATCCGGGCACCCGGGTCAAGGATCCGACCGTTAAACCCGGTAAGCGGCGCGTTAACCACCGTTGGACGAGTTGCCGTTCACTGGAGGGCACTTGCCACACGACGTGCAGCGTGGCCGGACGGGCATAGGACGTGGGGAGGCGTTGGGGTGCCATCAACCATCCTCTGACGCGTGCTCCCACCGATACCGGCAGGAGAGGCGCGGGGAACCGATCCGCGGTGTGTAAGGGTTGCACGATGAGCGCCGAGTCGGTGCGGTCGACGACCCGAAACCATAAGGGTTTTTGACGATGCACGAGCCGTGCATAGTAGTGCGCGATCATCAGATGACGGGTCACTACGGACAGATTGATGGCCCGCCGTCCGACGGTTTTCCGATGACTCCAGCTAAAATGCAGCATGAACGCGGTGTTGCGGTGCGATTGGCGGGTTAAAATCCGGGACATGGGAAGACCTCCTTGTCTTCTTCATCGTCTTTCATAGTGATTTAATGCAGATCTTTTGGGGACAGGGGTGGCGCCAACAGCATGAGATCGTGAGGCGTCAACCTTAAGGGTTGCGTGTGGAGCAGTTTTTGGATGACGCGGGGAACATCCGGGGACATCGCCGGCGGACAGCCGATTAAGACGTAGCCCGGAAGATCCGGCACAAAAATGTGCAACGGGAGCGCACATGTTTCCACAAGATGATCGCCCCATTCGGCTTCGTGCCCCATGGGGACATCACAGGCCCACCACGCATAGGTGGGATCCAGACTGGGGGTCACGCGCGAAATATGCGGAGCGTGCTGGGCCAAACGACGGGACCACCGTCTATATTCCGGCGACGTTTTCACCGCGAAGCGTGGCGTCGCACGGGGATGATGTTTCACGGTGGGATGCACCATCCACTCCGCGAATGGTTGACACCAAACCACAAGGGTACGCCCCCTTTAGATAGGTTGTGTAAAATGTATGAGGACTTTTATAGAAGGAACTGTCAACAGTGAGACAATCTGTCTGTCTAGTAATCATCTAAGCATGCAAAAAAGGAAAATGCTCCGATCGGGCACTGGCGTCATGGGACATCATGGCGGGAGACGACGCCTTCTGGGATGAGGAGCCTATTCTAAACGCGAGACAACATAGCCGTCCGAAGAGGGCCACACCGACAGAACGACGGAATCACCGCTCGTCCTCAGCCAGTGGCGGTCGGAGATGTTGTCGCAGGAAGCAGTATCGAAAGAGAAGCCACGAGAGACCGAACGGCTCTCGGAAGGTGCCTGCGCCCTTTCCTGTTCATAGCCTACTTACCCTCAAGGAAGGTTTTGGATAAGTAGCTTGCAGCAGTCCCTGTCCCGATGCGGCTGCAAACGGACTCATCGGGTCCCACGATTCATTCGGTACGCGGAGGGTATCGCGTATTGCTCCTTCACAGGAATCAACCCCAGCCCACGCTAGTTTTTCTTAGCCTGACGGGCCTCACACGTTTCGCACCGTGCGGGGGGGACCAGAATGTGGGAAGGCAGCGTCTTAGCGCTGGGCGACCGTCCATTGGGCTTTTACCGGTTATCGCTCAAGGTCCCAACGCGAGCAGGCTATCCCGAATCCCGGGGTCTCGCTGCGTCGTCGTTCGTGAGTGTATTGCGATATCTCGGCAGATCGCTTGGGACTTAACGTCGTGGTCGCTGGAATGCCGACGTGATGCACGCCCCTCAGTATGATGTCGCCATCATACCACCTAGATTTCATCGGTTGATGAAATCATGCATCTTTCTTAATTGGATATTAAACCATTGATAGATGTTATGCAAGATCTTACACGCTATTTTTACAAATTTTTTAGGCAAGCAATTACGCCAAGACTAATACAAAAGGAGAGCGATATGGTATGTTTTTGCAAAGATGAGCCATTAACGTGTCCAAGGAGATGAGGCATATCGCTCGGAAACGTCGTCCCCCCGATAATGATCGGTGGCCTTTTATATGGCCAGCAGTGGAAACCACCGTGCTTGGTCCCATAATGCAGAAAGCCCGGGAACGGCAGGGTGTGGGATTTTCCGAGTTATCCCAGCTGGTGACGCATTACTACCGAATGTGGAGACCCCACGCGTCATTGCAGATCACTCCCCAATATCTTTTTCAATTGGAAACGCAACGGATTCAAACTTGTGATCCAGCGGTCGCCTGCGCCATCGCTCTGGTGCTAGCAATTCCGTGGGATGAGGTCTTAGGGTGGGAATTTCCATTGCCCACACCATCGCCGCCCGATCTTTGGGTGCTATTGACCAGTATGGGTTTAAGTCCAGAGCAAAAACGCATGGCGTTGAGTTTTATCGAGTTTTTGCGTTCCAATACTTTTCTCGAGGGAGTATAGCATAAAAAATATCGCGTTTGCTGATCAAAAATATTGCGTTGAACGAGTGAAAAATGACCACGAATAAGGAGTGAGAAAAATGCGTTGGTTACCCATTGGAAGTTGGGAACCGCATGGGGGCCATTTACCGTATGACACCGACACGCGGATTGCCAGTGCGCTGTGCCAAGCCTGCGCTCAACCGGAAGACATCGTCTTGCCAGCGGTACCTTATGGGTGTTCGTTTGAGCATCGCGGTTTAGGCGCGATGGTGAGTATCCGGGTCAGTCATTTTGCGGCTTTTGTGACCGATATTGTGTGGGCGCAAAGCGATCCCTTGGTCATTATTAACGGACACGGCGGCAATCAAGTCTTGGGCAGTCTTGTGCAGGAATGGAACGCGGATGGAGCCCGGGTGCTCTTGTTACCGGATCGGTCCCAATGGACTTTTGCGTATCAGGCAGCGGGGTGGAACTTTGGGCCTCACGAAGATATGCACGCCGGGGCCTTAGAGCGCAGTCTGCTGCTCTATTTGGCGCCAGAAATGGTGAATCCCCAGATACCCGCCGATGTTCATCAACCCCATCGCCCGTATTTTACCGCAGCCGGTCTGCACAAATATACCGCGAGCGGCGTCATCGGTTTGCCATCGTATGCTTCGCGTGAAGCCGGAGAACGGGCTTGGAATGCTTTGGTCGGCCAAATTCGTGCGCTCGTCAAGGAGTGGTGAGTGTGACGGTTTCCGGTCGTCAACCCAAGCAATGGGATCAAATTTTCCAACACTTACAGCAAGAAATTGAAGCGGGGTGGCCTGCTGACACAGCCTTTTGGTCCGCCGAGGACCTACACGAGCGCTTTCAGATTAGCATTGGCATGGCCAATCGTATATTGCAAGAGCTAGAATTGGGGGGCTGGCTTTACGCCGTCCAAGGCATACGTGAACGGCGAGTTGTAGGAAAACGCCATGTGTCGGATCGATCGACAGAGTTTTTGCGCGACCCCGCGTGGAAACGACCTTGGATCAAAACAATCGACGCTGCCATCGAGGATCAACCCCCGGACTGGGTACAGGCTATCCGGGGGCCAGGTCCTGCATGGCGGTGGAAATCCTATCAAGGTGATGGCATAGTGACGCTGGCAATTGCAGACGGATGGTATGATGTGGATTCGCCAGCGGTCCTCTTGGAAAAGAAGCCAGATCGTCCCTTTTATCGGTTATTGGAAACCCACTATGGGCTATTAGCGGGATTCGAGGAAACCGTGTCAGCTCGGCTGGCAACTTTCGAGGAGCGAGACGCCTTTCATGTTGTTGGAAGAGCCCCGCTGATGGTCTTACAGATTGATCGCGTCACACGAACTCGATCAGGACAAGTCGTTGAAGTCGTACGGTTAGTCGACCGGGCCAGTCATTATCAGTTGCGGTATGACGTGCCCTATCGGCAACTTTAGTACAAGTAATGTCCCATGCTGGTAATGTCGCCGTGTCCGTGGGCAGCCAAAATCAGTCCGAGTAACCATTTTAACGATCTTGCGCCAGAAGTCTCCCGCCTCTAAGGCGGGGGATGAATGGCAGGTTTTTCCTTTTCGTGCTATAATATCAGTAGTCAGCATCGAAAAGGCAGGATAACCCATGGAACTTGAGAGTAATAACCATTCAGTGTTCCTGATGTACTACCACCTGATTCTGGTTATCAAGTATCGGCGCAAAGTGATAGATGATGCTGTTTCGACCCGATTGCGCGAGATTTTTGAGTACATCCAGCCGCATTACCACATCACGCTTCAAGAATGGAACCCTGATCGTGATCATGTCCATATTTAGGCGCATCCCAATTCCGAACTGTCTACATTTATCAACGCTTACAAAAGCGCATCATCAAGACTCATCAAAAAAGAGTTTCCGATCATCCGCAAATCACTTTGGAAAGAATATTTTTGGTCACGTAGTTTCTGTCTACTGACGACAGGAGGTGCTCCGATTGAGACCATCAAAAAGTACATCGAAAAGCAGGGGGAACGAAACTGTTAGCGTGTTGCGTTTCCGCTTGGAGCCTACCAAAGAACAGGAACAAAAGCTCTTTCGCACCTTCTTTTTGTGTCGAAAACTCTACAACCAGGCACTCGAAGATCGTGTAATGTCCTATCGAGAAAAAGGGATTACCATTCATTATACAGACCAGCAAAACCGCCTGCCCGTATGGAAACGAGAACACCCTGAGTATCAGGAAGTCCATTCACAAGTGTTGCAAAACGTGTTGCAACGGCTGGACCAGGCGTTTGTGAACTTCTTCGAGAAACGGGCAAAGTTTCCGAAGTTCAAAAACAAATTCATGTTTCGATCCATCACCTATCCGCAAGCAAGAGACACCTATTTTCATGACAACCAGGTATATCTCCCGAAAATTGGCTGGGTTAGAATGAGGGCTCATCTTCCATTTGATCCTGCGTCTGTCAAAATAATCAATGTCAAATTCCATGATGGCAAGTGGTATGTGAACCTAACTTCTGTGACAAAAACCATCGCGCCACGTACAGAGACTTGCAAATCCGTGGGCATTGATTTGGGATTGCTTTCGCTGGTTGCGACCTCGGATGGGGAATTCTTCGAAAATCCCAAGTGGCTCCAAAAGAGCGAAAAGCGCTTGAAGCGCATGCAACGACAGCTTTCCCGCAAAAAGAAAGGCAGCAAGAACCGCCAAAAGGCTAAACATAAACTTCAGGGTGTCCACGACCATGTGGCGAACCAACGCAAAGATCATCTGCACAAGATCAGCCGATCACTGGTTGACCGTTACGACCTGATTTGCATGGAGGATTTGCAAGTGAAAGAGATGATGAAAAATCATCGACTGGCAAAATCCATAGGTAATGCGAGTTGGGGTAAACTCGCTACCTACCTGGAATACAAAGCGAAAAACGCTGGAAAGCACCTGATCAAAGTGCCCCCGCATTATACGTCACAACGTTGCAGTGGCGGGTGTGGAACCATCGTCAAGAAAAACTTGTCTGTGCGTCTCCATCAATGCCCGACGTGTGGGTTAGAAATTGATCGTGACGTCAACGCCGCGATCAACATTCTCCATCGAGGGCTAGAAATCCGACATCAAGCGAGCTAACGTGTCTGCTCAACTAGGCATGGAATGGGCCGAAGTCACGCTTGTGGAGATCATGTAAGACCTGCTATAGCAGGCGATGGCCGATGAAGCAAGAAGCTCTCCGCCTCTAAGCGAAGTGAAGGCGGGAGCAGTTCACCGCGGAAGACATGAGTAACCCTCCTTGAGTAAATTGACTATTTTGAGTGTAGCAGCTTTGCGGACAAGAAAAAAAGGAGTTTTTCCTACCGAAGCGAATATATGTTCGCAGTATTTAATATCACCACGGTGGGATGTCAATGTCAGAGACATTGGGAATGCGACTCAAGAAAGCGCGATTGGCGCGGGGATTACGACAAAATCAAGTTCCCGGCATCGCGCAATCAACGCTCGCCAGCTGGGAATCGGGTCGGCGTTGGCCGAAGTGGTCGGATGTGCTGCGGTTAGCGGAGATCTATCGGGTGGATCCAACGACTTTCACACCATTCTATACACCCGATGCCGGTCAATTTGCGGGCGTCCGTCATTTGGAAGACGCCGCACGGACTGGCGATTGGGCGACGGTGTGGCAAGACGGCTACCGCTTTTTACAGCGCCATCGCCAAAAGGTGCCGCTTGCGGTATACAGCCGCGTAGAACAGCTATTAGCACAAGCGATGGCCGAACAACCCTGGCTAGGGTTGGTGCGCCGTCAACAAACGCTCGACGAAGAATTGCGCGTAGCGGCGGCGATGCATAACCTGGGGTTGGGAGCGCGAACCATGCATCAATGGTTTGTGCGCTTGGCACAGCAGTATGCTCCAGACCATCCAAGCTACATTAAAGTGCTGAATAATGCCGCCATTTATGCCGAACGAATGGGAGATTTGACCACTGCGTTACAGTGGCTTGCAGTAGGGGTAAACTGGTCCAAAGCCCATCATCAGTGGGACCGTGTGCCAGAGCTAGAGGCCATTGCATTTCGTTTGCACAGCTATACGGAAGACTTAGGAAACTTAGGCTTACAAGGTCAGATGTGCGGTGAACTTGCTGACGATGGAAATACGTTTGTGCACGAAGATTTATGCATCGGATACAGCTGGCGGATCTGGCGGGCAAAAGATACTACAGCATGGAAGCGACTTAAAACACTCGCTATTAAAACATGGCTCGATGACAGCCCGATGCCACCCTGGATGGCCCTGTGGGACGCCGCGTGGGCGTGGCGGCAACGTCGAGTGGCCAAGCCATTAAGTGATTGGGTGGCGTGGTGGTTAGCCGATGGGGAAACCTTGTGGCGTGCACATTGGGATTGGTATTTGCGCGATGCAATGTTACTGGCTGCGCAATCCCAGCATCCCGGGTTTACGGAATGGCGGCATTGGTGGAGCCATTATTTGCAACAGCATCAAGAGGACGGCTGGTTAACGTGGGTGTAATGGGCCTATCGATCATCTCCCGCATGAAACGCTACATTCGCTGACGGTTCACGGCGTCATCCCTTTCGGTCCATTGGGTCGGTATCATTAGGAGCGCACCGTGTCGGGAGCTTTATAGTGGTCCCCAAAAACTAGACAATTTTGGAGGCCGTCAAGTGTTACACTGGACATATGATGGCGAAACAAAAACGGCATTCTGCCACCTTCAAAAGCCAAGTGGTGCTCGAAATGCTCAAGGAAGAAAAAACCGTCAGCCAGATTGCCGCCGAATACGGCATTCATCCCAGTCAACTGCATCGCTGGAAGCGCCAGGCGCTCGAGAACTTTCCGCAGTTATTTACCGAGTCCCAAGCGCTCCAACAACAGGCCCAAGCCCACCAACAACAGCTGACCGAGCTTTATGCGGAAATCGGCAAACTGACCACACAAGTCGAGTGGCTCAAAAAAAATCTGGCCTCGACCCTGACCCGCGATGAACGGATGACCTTGTTGGATCGGGGAGCGGATACGCTCCCGTTGACGACGCAAGCCGCGTTGTTAAGCCTCAACCGCTCGAGCCTCTATTACCGGCCCGTCGGGCCGGATGCCGAGGAGATCGCTCTGAAGCATCGCATCGATGAAATTTACACCGATCGACCGTTTTACGGGTCCCGGCGGATGACGGCTCAGTTGAACCACGAGGGTTACGCCGTAAACCGCAAACGCGTGCAGCGCACCATGCGGGAGATGGGGATCTGGGGGCTCGCTCCGGGGCCCCAGACCAGCACCCGACATCCCCAGCACCCGGTGTATCCGTATTTATTGAAAGGCGTCACGCCGGCGTACCCCAATCATGTGTGGGGGATTGACGTGACCTATATCCGGATGGTGCATGGTTGGCTATACCTGGTGGCCATTATGGATTGGTATTCACGGTTTGTCGTGGCGTGGGAACTCTCCGAAACCTTGGAACTGCCCTTTGTGCTCACGGCCGCGGAGCGGGCGTTGTCCATCGCCACCCCCACCATTTGGAATCACGACCAAGGGAGTCATTTTACCAGCCCCCAATACACGGCCTTGTTGTTGGCCAAGGAGGTGCAAATCAGCATGGACAGTAAGGGGCGGGCGTTGGACAATGTATTGACGGAACGGCTGTGGCGCAGTGTGAAGTATGAAGAGGTGTATCTACACGATTACCGTTCACCCCGGGAAGCCCGATCGGGCTTGAGCCGATACTTTACGTTCTATAACTATCACCGGCTGCATCAATCCTTGGGCTACACGCCACCCGCGGCCTGGTATTCGCCCCTCCCGTCCCTCGACCGGGAGTGATGTTGCCCGGGATTGAATCCCCCACAGACAGCCCTACGGGCTGGGCCTCCTGTTTGGCGAGGGCCGTTGTCGGCCCGTCGACAAACAGGAGGGTAATGGTTCCGATGAAGACCCAAAGGAAGGAGGCCAGTCTCACACTTTGGGGGTCAAAAATCTGTCTTGACAATGGGGTCCACCTTACTTGGAAGAGATCGACTAGCATGGGGCGAGTTACATGTGATGTTGTGCCGGACAGAGAGCCGTATGTCTGTTAGTACACGAGCGCGATCTGTAAGTGTCAACGGGATCGCGCTCCTAATCTCTCAAAAATTCATCCTAAAATCTAGATAAAACTTTGAAAGCGGCGCAAGAGGTCATATAGAATTGACATAAGTTCAGCGTTGAGAAACAAGGGAACAGGCTACTGTGACCGTAGCAGATCAAAACTTCCTCCGTCATATGAAGCAAACCGGTGATTCCAAGAGACGGGGGAATGAACCCAATTTTAGCGAATTAGTGTCTCTTTAGCCCCGTAGAGACTCAAGACAATGGGTTGGCTGGAACTCTCGAAAAACTTATCGCATAAACTGGCTGCGTTATCATGACGTTTTCGTGGGGGATGTGTCAGTGGCTTCATGGTGATGGCGAGGATACGCTGCGTCGCATTCCCATAATCGCACAACATGACTCCTTGTCAATACGGCCAATATCTGTCATCTTAGCTATAACAACTTCGATGGCCTTGATCACAGCGGCCATGCCAAATAACACAGCAAATCCCCAGTGTATGCCCCAGAATGCGACGATTCCTCCTCCAACAGGAATTAACATATTTGATAAAAGCCGAGATGCGGTTAAGACGCTACTGCGTTCTTCCGGCCTAAGAAGCTCTAATCGCAAACCCACGCTGAGTACGACCCACGCCGTGTCGCATAACCCCACAAGAGCTTCTCCTATCGCCGCTGCCCAAGCCGTGAGCCATTGTAAAATCAGTAGGCCTAACAAACCGCCACTTAAAAACGCTGGATACAGTTGCCCGCGTCTAAATCGCGAAAGTAACGGAAGCACTACGCCAGTTCCAGCGACGCTTCCCACTGTCACACACAAATATACCCCAGAGACAGCCGGTGAAGAGAGATGTAAACGGTTCAGGAGGTAGTACAAAAATCCGCTCATCACAAGCGTCCACCCGAAATTTCCAATCATCGCTTGAATCGCTAACGATCGTAGCACCGGTATACGCCATAGTTGGTCGAATCCACGGTTCCGGCTTCTCTTGTCTCCATCGAGAATCGAACGGAAATGGGTACGGGGAAGCCACAGAGGTCCTAAAATTCCGGATACGGCTGACAGATCCGAGAGAACACTAAGCGTAACCACAGGGCCTAACGAGCCCATCAGCAGTCCCCCCATCGGAGCACCGACAACCCGGACGATCATTACGACACGTTGTAGACGGTTCGCGTGTTCTATTAGCTGAGGACCTTGTCCGGGCAGTGCAGTCTGCATTGCAGACTCGGCCATCACGCTGCCAAAGCCGTTAAGACCGGCAGCGATAATGAGCGCCATCTCTATAGGCCATGAGTCCTTGCCAAAAGGAATACTCACTAAGGCGAGGAAAGTCACCGCACGGGTTCCTTGACCCACGCGAAACAACTCGCCGGCCTCCGCATGGCTAATGTAAGAGGACAATCCCCATCCGGTCATTAACGGCACGAGAGCCTCCGCGACGAACATCGTCGCCATGATGGCTAAAGAATGACTCAAATCATATCCATACCACGGAAGAATGAGCGGAGTCGCAACGTCCGCAAATGTACTGACAGCCGCTAACCATCTTATGCGATGCATAATGTTTCCTTGTATCATCGCTTTGTGCTATCTTCAGACCTAGGAATAATGTATTCCATCAATTCGGTGTCACGCCATCGTCCATCTAGCTGAGCTTGCTCATGAAGGATACCGACTGAACGGAAACCTGCTTGAAGATACAAGAACCGTGCCGCAGTGTTCTCGGGAAAGAGTGTCAAGACCAGTTTATGGAATTCATATTGACGTGCCCATTCGATTCCAGTGAATAATAGCCGTTTGCCGACGCCTTGGCCCCGTAGGGTACGCTCCACATGGATTCCGGTACCTTTTCCCAGCTAGTGACAGTAAAGTGCCATTGACGAAAAAATTTTTCAGCTGTTTCTGTGACGAGACACACCATCCGGGTGTTTTCTGCCTGCAAGTGGTTGAGCGCATGCCAAACGAGGTGGCTCCCTAATCCCTGCCCTCGAAATTCCGGGGCCACCACTAAGGACCTCAGCAAAGCCGCAGAGCCATACCGTTCCACGCCAATGACACCGACGCCACGATTGTGATGGGTTGTCATTATGAACCACTTTGGCTGACAAGATCCAGAAGGAGAGGGAAGTCTAGCGGAATGCCAAAGCTCCCGAATTGCGGAATTTTCGATGGTGTCGGCTTCGTGTTCTACAATCCTTATGGCATCCATTAATTTTCTCCTCCCTGCGAACAGTGGGGGATCACGAGTTCTTGATCCAAACGATTGGCCAGCCACTCTAATGTCGCGATCAACTGATTGCGATCATAAGGCGATAAACTTTCTAAGAGACTTTCGGCTTGGGCATTGAGCACCTCTTGCAAGCGTTTAGCCTCGACACGACCTTCAGAGGTCAGTTCAATTCTCACAAATCGGCGATCTCGAGGATCCTGACTCCGACTAATCCATCCTCGTTGTCGTAATTCTTCGACAACGCGACTAATCCACGGAGGATCACTACCGAGTCGATCAGCCAATTCCCGAATAGACAGCCCGTCTTCACCATCAAGTTCTGTCAGGATTAAACATTGTATTTCTGAGGCGGGGGTACAACACGCCCATGTCTTGCGTTGAATGAGGGCAAAACGTCGAGCAATACGACGCAGGATATGAAGGGAGTCCTGAGGCATAGTTTTTTCCTCCAGTTTATGACAATGGCATGGAAATGAAATTTAAATCATACCCATTATCGAACACTATCATGATAATAAAAGGATATTGTTACTGTTTATAATGATTATAGAACACAATGATAGTAAATCACAACCATAACAGAATTTCACAATGAGAAATCTATGGTATTGGGGAAAAACAAGAAGCGTTTTAAGTCCAGATTCTCCGTACAAAAGTAGAGTCCGATACTGTGTGTGGACTTGATTCCCATCATATCCACACATACAAATTAGGACTTGACACGATTTTGGTTGATTAGCACAAAAACTCTCAAAAGTCTTGCAGAAACGAAAAGCAAGTGCTATAAGTTAATTAATTATTTTAATTAACTAGCAACGAATAAAGTTGGGGCTGTAAACAATGAAAATTCTTGGTTTGACAACAGTTGTGTTGACTGGGACATTGACCTTTGTGAATGCAGGGGGAAAAACTCCTCCTCCTTTACCAGCCGATTCTCCCCGTGCGTTACAAGGAATTCAATCTCACGCCCCGGCTATTCAACTGCCTCAAAAACCGGTTGCCATATCGACACATCCACCTTTAGTACATCTGTCACAATTCGTGCGCGATAAAGGGATATTCTTGTTTTACAGCTTCAATCCTTCTTCACCCATTTATTGGCACAATTTTGTGCCTCGCAGCGTAATCAATCAAGCACAAACTGCGGGTATTAAATATCTCGAAGTGCGCGTGGGGTATTCTAATTGGGTACAAATCGCACCCGGCGCGCAAGAAACATGGTTTAATCAACTTCTTGATTTGGCCAGAAGTCACGACATACGCGTCATCGGTTGGGTGGTGCCTTATATAAATAATTCTTCTGCTAGTACCATTCGGGCGTCTTTGAATGGCGACTGGCAAGTCTTGAATTATCTGGCTCATTACAAAACTCCGAGTGGGGGACGGTTATCCGGTTTAGCCATGGACCTGGAACTCGGGCCTTTGTACTTCGGAGGGAACACTCAGGCTTTGAAGCAATACGTGGAAGGGGCTAGGACCATTACGGGGCCATCTTATCCCTTGATAGGCATTATTCCCGATCCTGTGCGTACCGGTCTGACATCTCAGAAGGGAAGTGCCCACTATTATCCCTATAACCAGATAGCCAATTATTGTAACGTCTTACAACCGATGGCCTATTGGCACGAGTATTACGCCAGTTCGCATTTCGATTACACCCCGAGTTATGTCGAAAACTTTATCAAGGACTCAATAACCTCAACTCAAGAACAAGATCAGAATCCGTCAAAACCCATAAACCTCGCACTACAATTCTTTGGCAACTCGCTCGTGGGTTATCCATCAGAGACTGATCTTAAGACTTCATTGCAAAGCGCTCAGAATGATGGTGCTATTGGAATTTCTGCCTTTCAATGGCACACGTTAAATTCACAATATTGGACTGTCTTATCGGAATATTCCTGGCGAGGAAATTAACGCAAACATTTCTTAGTAAAGAATAAAGATGCCACGAGCACGTTAACAGGCATATCGGCACATTACCCCTCAACTGTAAAAAATCCAGAAGGAGGAAAGGAGATTATGCATTTTCGTAGTCGAAATATCGTATTAGTGAGTACATCTCTCTCGCTATTGTTATCAGCCTGTGGCACCTCTCCACCGTCGTCGACTGCCACAGGAACTTTCCACGGCACCATTACACTGTGGGCGTTTCCCGGCACTCCGACGCCGCATCATCCGAATGGCTTTGGCTGGTATAAAGCAATGATTGCAGCGTTTGAAAAAATGCATCCCGGAGTCAAAGTTCAGCTCACGGAAATCCCATGGTCCGAAGGATCTGTCAAACTGGAAACAGCGGTTGCTGCTGGTGACTACCCGGATGTTGCTCCGGGTGGCGGGACATTGCCCCAGTTTATTCAAGATGGGGTAATCGAACCCATTAATCCCTATTTAGGACATTATGCGAGTCAACTGTATCCTCGCGTCGTCAAGGCCGCCACATTTCATGGCAAGATGTATTATTGGCCTTCGGTGCAAACGGCGACGGTGTTATATCTAAACAAAACCTACTTTGCCGAACGTCATGTCCCGTTACCGCGTCACGGTATGTGGACATGGAATGAGTTTGTGCATGATTTGCAACGCTTGACCTTTGTCAAGAAAAACGGCCAAAAAGTGTACGGGTTCGGTGTCGATTTACAACCTGGCAATTCATTATCTTACGGGATTCTCTTGTCCGATGGGGCTCACCTTTTAAATTCATCTTTAACGCAATATACATTTTACGGCACGAAAGCCGTGAGTGGCGTCGAAAAATTGGCATCACTTGTCCAAAAATACCACGTGGCTCCAAAATCCATTGCATCCGATTCCGCAAAAACTATATGGGAGAATTTTTTGCAGGGCAAATACGCCGTCACAGCCTACTATGCAGACTTTTTAAACAAGAATAGCATTGCAGCAAAATCTGCCCAGATTCCCTTTCCGTATGCTGTCGCAAATTATCCAACAGGGTCTTTGGGCCATCCTATTACTATCGGCGATATTGCGGGATATACCGTGTATAAACAGAGCAATCCGAATCAGTTGCGGATGTCTATGTTATTTGCCAAATTTCTCTCTGACCCAGCAGAGTGGCCCACAGCGATTCAAAAGAAATACATGAGCATTGGAGGAGGGGCTTACCCCGTTGGCCCACAGGATGCCGCGATACAAGCAAAGTATTTTCGCAACGTGTACTATGACGAAGTCCTCCACAACAACTTGCGCTTTTTCCAGTTAAACCCACCGTTAACCCCTGCATGGCCTAAACTGGAAAAGGCCTTGGATGCCCAATTGCAGTTGATCGTTCTTGGGCAGGAATCCCCCCAACAAGGGCTCAGCCAAGTTAAACAGCAAATGGCAGGGATCATTAAATGAATACCACGCGGTTTTGGTATCAGCTACTGCTTCCTAAAATGACGTTATTTGGTCTCTTCATTGTCCTTCCTACCATTTTGGCTCTATTTATTGCGATGAGTCATGTGACGCCTGGTCACTTGACATGGGTAGGACTTAAAAATTTTTCGGACGTTGTGCGCGATCGCACCTTTTGGACATCAGTACGTAACACTTTGATTTATACCGTTGTGACAACACCAGTGGTGATCGGTGCAGCATTAATCCTATCCAGCTTGCTGATGACCTTGCCCGACCTATGGCGTTCTGTTTTTCGGGCTGTGTTTTATCTTCCTTCCGTGACAGCTGTCGTAGTGATGGCGCTAGTCTGGGCTTGGATTTACGATGATTCCAATGGGTTACTGAACGGCATCCTCCATGCATTGCACCTTCACGGAGTTGGATGGCTCGTAAATCCGCACTTGGCATTGTGGAGCATTATGTTGATGACGATTTTGACGCCTCCAGGGATGGGGATCGTGTTGTACATGGCTCAGTTAGGGTCAATTCCTGCAGGCTATTATGAAGCAGCCGAACTCGACGGGGCCAGTGCATGGGCTAAGTTCCGCTATATTACCTGGCCAATGGTGATGCCCACCACACTGTACCTTGTCGTTATGCACACAATTGCTGCCTTTCAAATTTTCACCGCCATCTATGTGATGACGGGCGGTGGACCTGGAAATGCCACATTGACGATTGTTGGAGAAATTTATGACAAGGGATTTCAGTATTTTGAACTGGGGCACGCGGGCGCGGAGGCGATATTACTGGGCCTGGTGATTGCGATATTTAGCTATGTGCAATTTAAGGTGTTGGGACGTCATGTTGAATACTAGAACGCAGAGGCAACCCCCGACAGCAAATCGGCTTCGTGTGCAGCCCGTCCCCCCTTCAAGACGGCCGCGAATGACAGTCCGGGTTGTCGTGTTCGGGATTGTGAGTGTGTGGGCTCTCTTAGGATTGTTTCCTTTATATTGGTTATTCGATACCGCTTTGTCTTCCCCGCAGGCGTTTGTGAGCATTCCGCCCCGGATAGTGCCATTTCCGTGGACTTGGCAGAATTTTGTGTATCTTTTTCAGGCCGCTCCTATTTGGCGCTGGTTTGGCAATAGCTTATTCGTGTCGACGGTGGTGACCCTGGGGAATTTAGTCTTCGATGCGATGGCGGCCTACGCTTTTTCCAAAGGACGCTTCCGCGGACGAGACACCCTATTTTGGGTCGTGTTAAGCACCATGATGATTCCCGCCGAAGCCACTTTGGTCCCACAGTTTTTTGTGATGAGCCGTTTGCATCTGCTTAATACGTACTGGGCCCTCATCTTACCTGCTCTTGGACACGTGTGGGGTGTATTTCTCTTGCGTCAGTACATGCAAACCCTATCCACCGATTTTTTTGATGCGGCACGAGTGGACGGTGCCAGTGAATGGACGGTGTTTTGGAAACTCGTTGTGCCATTAAGCACGCCAGCCTTAGGAGCATTGGGGCTTCTAACGTTTGTGGCCAATTGGAATGATTTTATCTGGCCCTTGATCGCGTTGAATTCGACGCAACTGTTCACGTTGCCAGTTGGGCTATCCACCTTGCAGCAACAATATTACACCAACTATGGATATGTTTTAGCTGGCGGCGTTATAACAGCCATTCCGACTATTCTCATCTTTTTACTTGGACAACGATTTTTCGTTCGTGGATTAACCACCGGAGGCATTAAAAATTGATTGCCCCCTACCACGGTTTACCACAGGAGGTATTTTTGTCATGGATATTATTGTGGGAACGTCGTTTTATATTGGTATTCCCTCCAGCACTAAAAAATCCGCATACGACTGTGTCGCCCTTGCCCTGGATCTGGGGATTCATCATTTTTTCACCACCGTACAAATGCCCGAGGCATCCATTTCAGATCATTTAGACGAATTCCGAGCAGTAGCAAAATTGACACGCGGAACGAACGCCCGAATCATGGCTGATGTCCATCCTATTGTCTTTCAACGGGTGGGTGGCACTGTTGAGAATTTGACGCCACTGCAAGAACTGGGCATTACCGATCTACGGCTGGACGCCGGATTCTCTGAGGAAGAGACGCTGACTCTCTATCACTCAGCATGCCGCTTAGGAATGCAGATTGTCCTCAATGCTAGTGCGTTAACCGCATCTACCCTACAACGGTTTCACGATTTAGGGTTGCCCCTCCAAGACATGGTCGCTTGCCATAATTATTACCCTCGTATCGAATCCGGCATGTCGACAGCATTTATGGCGCAACAAGCAGCCTTATTGCATCGCTTTGGTATTACTGTGATCGCCTTCGTCGCGAGTCAATATCATCATCGCTATGTGACGTATGAAGGCTTGCCCACGCTCGAAGTACATCGCTCTCTCGAACCGCATCGAGCGGCACGGGAATTGTTAAGCCGAGGTTGGGCCGACCATGTATATATTGGAGATCAAACAGAAAATGCAGAGGAGTTAAGCCAACTGGCAGAGGTCCGACAAAGTCCTCATCTTATCTTGCGAATACACCTCAACCGTCAAGCCCGAGACCCTGAACGCAAGATTGTGCTCGGACGCGTGCATGAACATCTGCCCCAATCGTTTGAACTCACGTGCCGGGCGCGCGGAGACCGCCAACGGCCTACTTTAGAACAAATTACCCCCGCTCCGGAACTTCTTCCCCGCCCACGCGGCACTGTCGCCGTCGATAATGTGTTGTACCAGCGTTACGCAGGGGAATTGCATATTACCAAAGTCGATCTGTCCGCTGACCCCCGAACTAATGTAGTAGGGCGGGTGATTCCAGAAGATCAACGACTCATCGATGCGATTGGACCCAAGACACGATTTGCGTTCGAGGCCGTGGGAGGTTCCAAAGAATGACAGCGTGGACAACAAAGATCTCCTCTCAAGAATTGGCTGCACAATTTCTCCTTCCCAATTGGGACAAGGGCGTGCACTGGGCTCCCCAACAATGGCCTTATGCTGGATATATTTTTCATCAAAGTGATCTCGAAAATGTCGCGGCGACCCGTACGATGCTTGCAGCGATTTACGACAGCTACCGTCGCGCGAATCAACCACCTCCGTTATTGATGGTGACGGAAGAAGGCGGGGTGGTTCATCGGTTTCCTGGGATAGCGCCTCCTCCGTCAGCCCTGTTAACGAGCAGCCTAGGAGCGCGTACAGCCTATGATGTGGGACGCCGTATCGGGCAATTGCTGGCCATGCAAGGATTTAATTGGAACTTAGCTCCTGTAATGGACGTCTATGTTCCGGGAAATCAGGTCATTGGTTCCCGAGCCTTTAGCGACGAGGCACAACAAGTGGCCATGATTGGGAAAGCGTGGATTCGGGGACATCAAGCCGCCGGCGTACCCGTGACCGTCAAACACTTTCCGGGGCATGGCCATGCATTAGACGATTCGCATCGGGGTCTTTCCCAAGGCAAGATAGAGATGGTCTGGGAACATGATTTACTGCCCTTCCACGCCGTATTATCGGAAGCTCCCGCAGTCATGACGGCACATGTTCAGTTTTCGGAATTCGATCAACATCCCGCGACGGTATCCATCAAGTGGATAACAGGAATCTTACGGCAACGGTTGCACTACAAAGGCATAGTGGTAACCGATGCCTTAGCCATGGGGGCCATCCGCGCATTATATACACCGGAAGACGCTGCTGTGCGTGCTCTCCAAGCGGGAGCGGATCTCATCGATTGTGGAGGGCACGCCGACTTAGCCGCCAGCGTGCGAGAAGCGGTCGCGTGGGCTATCGATCATCATATCCTTCCCAGTCACATTCTCACAACGGCCCAACGTCGTGTCCGACGGTGGCGACAGCTGATTCGTAGTCCGGATCTCTGGCCTGCCGTCGACGAGTTACCCGAGCTGGAAAAGGAGTTTCGGCAGTGGGTGTTTCGGGGAAGTTCGGTTGTCCGCGGAAATCCTCGGGATTTTTCGATCGCGTTACCTCAAATTTGGATTGCAGCCAAACGTCCTACACAGATAAGGGAAGGAAGGATCCCACATAAGCCGGTCCTCTATCAACCATTGAACACTCCGAAATTATTGGAAACGTTAGACCAGATCTCGTCTCACGCGGTAATTGTTTATACAGACAATCTTTGGCAGTCAAAAAAAACGGCAGAGATCGTAAAACGATTTTGCCAACACCGAAAAGTATTACACGTCGCCGTGACAGATCCTTTAGATGCGGAGCTGTTGCCGGAAGCCTCAGCCACGATAGCGGTGCGAGGCAATCCATTCTACGCCGTGGACGTGGTGCGTTCACTGTTAAGAACTTAGCGACCGGATGACGATCGTAACGTGAATGATGATAACAACACGAGGAGGGGCTAGGATGTCACGAGTGATAGTCATGGGAGTCGATGCGATGGTATTACCGCTCGTAAAACGTTTCGCAGGAGAAGGCGTCCTACCGAACTTTTTAACCGTGCTCCGGCATGGCGCTGTCAGTGAAGCGTTATCAGTCGTACCGCCTTATACGCCAACAAACTGGGCCACGATAGCCACGGGAGCATTACCCGGCCGTCATGGTGCAGGGAATTGGACCGACGTCACGATGCGGGATGCCCGAGATCGTGTGCCGCGTTCCACATTTGATGCCCGTGCTCTGAATGCAGAGCCCATATGGGTGACGGCCAGTCAACACGGATTAAAGAGTTTAGTAATTACCTATCCCGGGTCTTATCCCCGACGCGTTCCCGGTACCATGGTGGTTGCACCCCTATATCGCGGACTGACCGGTCATGTCCTAGCCCGCGGGGCATCCTACCGCCTTTGCGTGCCGAACGAACATCCGGTAGACCTGTCAGTTACAAGTCAAATTACGGATCCAGCCATTGTACCTACAGAAGATGGTCATCGCGAGATCACACAAGACGAAAATAATACAGCGATTCATTTTACTGTGGCCCGAGAGGGTACGCATCTTCTTATTCGCGGCACGGTAAAACCTCTGGTGGTGGCGTGCGGACAATGGAGTTCCTGGGGTGAGGTACAATATGCAAATGGTCAGCGCGGATCGGTTCGGTTCAAATGGGTTCGGCAAGATGGCCCCTACGTTACGTTAATTCGATCAGAAATTTACCCGACAACGCATTTTACCGATCCTCCACAATTAGCTGAAAGAATCTACGACGTTGCCGGGCCTTTTATTGAACACCCCGCTGTCGTGGCACGGGACGACGACGATAGCATGCAAGCGGTGTTGGAGGAGATTGCGGATCAGATTAATTGGTATGCCACGGTCATCGAAGATACGGCCACGTCGCATCCCTGGCAGTTGTGTATGTTTCATTGGCATTGGATTGACACGGCGCAACACACGTTTCTGGCCGCGCTGGATCCAGAAGAGGGACAAGAACCGGATCCACGGGCTGAAGAGTTTATCCGCCGATCCTATCAGTTAGCCGATGATCTCCTGGGACGATTACTGAAGCTGATGACACCTGATGATCATATGATCATCGTCTCGGATCATGGTCATGTTCCCAATCGCCGCATTGCGAGCATTGCCCGCCGTCTGGTGGAAGTGGGCTTAGCGGTCTTTGATGCACGGCAATATCCGCGCGACGTGATTGATCGCACTCGGTCGGCCGTGTACGTGCTCTCTCCTCATGAGTTAGCCATCAACTTGCAGGGACGCAATGAGGGCGGGATTGTATCGCCTGCCGACTATGAAGCTATCCTTCAGCAAGCCATGGATGCCTTGTTAGATTGGAAGGATGAGGAGACAGGTCAACGACCCGTGGCTTACGCATTACCAGCCCCCCACCAACCCCTGTTGGGTTATTTTGGAGACCGCATCGGCGATATCTTGTTTCTGTATAATCCGGGCTATTCTTGGGGCATTCCTCAAGGGAAACAGGCCATCGGCCCGGGCGATGGCACAGCCAATCATGGCGCTCAGTTGCCCACGACGCGCACAAACAGAACGAGCAATTTGGCCACAGTCATGGCTCTCGGACCCACTGTTCGGTCTGGCTATGAACGCAATGTGGCCATGGAAGGCTATGTCTCTTTGACCGACATTGCCCCACTCGTGGCATATCTGCTAGGCATTCCCGAACCGAGGCAGTGCCGTGGCACAGTGCCGTGGGATTTTCTCCGAGAGAACAACCGACAGCCCAAATGGTCAAGAGTTAAGCACTGAAAGGACGTGACACCAAGATGGAGTTAATGCAAGCCACATGGTTAAATCGTGGAGAAGAATTTCTCGTCCGAGAAAGTCCGCAAGATGCCGAGGGATATTGGGCAGGTGCCCCTGCAGCCTATTATGATGACGATGATGACGTGCTTTACCTGTACTATCGGCTCCGACGCCCCCGAGGACAGGGTCGCGGGTATGAAGCACGCATTGCCCAAAGTCACGACGGAGTCCATTTTCAGGATGTGTGGGTCGTGACCCAACAACAACTCGCGTCTCCCTCCATCGAACGCGGCTGTCTCGTGAAACAGCCCGAGGGTTGGGTGCTCTACCTAAGCTATGTCCATCATGAAACGCATCAGTGGCAAATTGATCGGATTTATGGCGATCGTCCCGAGGCCCTGAACATCACAACGCGTACGGTCGAATTAACCCCCTCAGGGATCAACGGTCATGCTGTAAAAGATCCCGTGATTGTCCACCAAGGCCCATTAAGTTTCATGTATGTCAGTTACGCGCCGGCGTCGCTGACCCGGGAGCTCCGGTCGGAGGACAGCTTACATGCAAGCGATGACGTCTTTACGACAGGCTTGGTCAAGTCGCACACAGGCCTCGCCATTGGCCTGGCAAACCACCCACATCGGTGGGTTGGCGAAGTGCTGAGTTCGTCGTTAACAGGGTGGGACTCTTTAGTGTCGCGAATTACAGGATTGATGCCGTTAGACACGGTATATTTGGCGTTTTATGATGGATCGGCCAGCGTTACAGAAAATTATGAAGAGCGGGTCGGCATCGCCATTACCGCGGATATGAAACACTTTTACAAAATTCCCCGTGAGGAACCCTGGATGCGTTCCTATTACGGCTCGTTACGCTACGTCTCCCCGGTGAAGACACCCGATGGCTGGATTCTCTATTATGAAGCGCGCACCGCATCCGGTTCCCACGTTTTGTGTGGACGAAAGGTAGGGCATCTGTAATATGCCATGGGCCGGATGGGTATTATCAGGAACACTAGCCGAGCACAATGCGGTCGACCCCATGACAGACGTGCCGATTCTCCGGGTAATCACCGACTTTGGGCAGTTAACGAGCACCGACTTGCAAAAGCTGCAGATCTTAAACCAGCGAGAATCCTGTTGGATTATGGAGGACGCGTTAAGGCGCTATAACGACGGGGATCTCGCCTGGCCGACCCCACAACTCATCGGAGCGGCGGGGGATATGGCGGGCCTGACGGAGATAGCGCAGTGGTTTGGCACAACGCTGGCTGCCCTCGGGATACAGGGCGTGTTTGGCAGTCCCACCGGAGTTCTCAGTGACATCGCCTTGCCATGGCTTGGCAGCCACATTCGGATAGCGGCCCAGCACGGTTTTGAGCAGGCGGGAATCCAGACAGCCTGGGCGATTTCACCAGAAACGGGGACGGAACCGGAATGGTGGCTCAGCGGTGCAGGCCGTATCGTTCCATGGCGCACCGGTCTAAACACCCCTGCGCAGTGGTATTGGGTTGCGGTTAAGGACTTCCCTAACATCAGAAAATCGTGCGAGGCCCTACCGCCACCGCCCCACGACAGTCCCGCACGGGCCACTATTGAAGATCGATTAAATCGCCTACGCGCCACAAGCATTCAGTTAATCGATGATCCGGCTATTTTACCCTTTCCGTCGGACACGCAATTTGTCGTGGTTTCGCCGCAGCGCCGCCTTCAAAAGCGAGTCGCCGAACTATTGAACCACAACAGGCGGAACGACGGACCGATTGTTTATGTCTGGGTTGACATGTTGCCAGATGAGTCCCATGACGGCTTGGATGTGGTAGTCGTCTATGCAAAGCCCTCGATCGTAGGGCTAGCTCCCCCGCACGCAGTCAAAATTCAGGTGTTTGATACGCATGACACTGTATGGAGAGCCCTTTGGCAGAAATTGATCGGCCGTGGGCTGTGGGAAGGGCGCACCCCATGGCGATTGGATCAGCCCGAACGGGCCACACACGCCGCCCATTACAGCACTGAACAACCGCATCCCGGGACGGACTTTCGCTGGTTAGAAACCCTTTCTGGTCACGAGGTGATGCGGCAGTGGATTCGCGAAGAACAGCAGGCCATTGGACGCATTGCCCCCGCGATTCCTGTATTAGACCGCGTTCTGACACGGCTTGTCGACACGTATCGCCGGGGAGGGCGAATCTTTTATGTGGGTGCCGGATCGGCGGGACGACTCGCCGTTATGGATGCCGCGGAACTGCCTCCAACATTTGGTCTGCCCCCTGGCCGCGTCCAAGCCATCTTGGCTGGGGGGATGTCCGCCTTTCAACAAGCTCAAGAAGACGCTGAAGATGGAAGCCAAGCCGGATGTCGGGCGATACGAGCCCGCGGCATTACATCGCGTGATGTTGTCATGGGCGTGACCGCCCATGGAGACACGCCATACGTAGTTGGAGCACTCCAGGAAGCCAAAATGCGGGGCGGCTTTACCGTGGCACTCGTCAATAACCAAGGCACACGGGTGGCGACGGTTGCCGACGAAGTGATTTTTGTGGATACCGGTCCCGAAATTCTCTTAGGATCCACGCGGTTGAAAGCCGGAACCGTCGAAAAAGTTGTGTTAAATATGTTATCCACGCTGACGATGGTCAAAACGGGCCACTCGTATGATAATTTGATGGTGAATTTTATGGCGCAGAATGACAAATTACGCGAGCGGGCCGTGCGTGTCCTGATGATGGCCACGGGACAACCCCGGCAAATTGCACGGAGAACCCTACAGGCGGCACAGGGCAATCTGCCCGTGGCCATCATTATGTTACGATGTGGGCTGTCGAGTCAACAGGCGCAGAATGCCTTGGATAGACATGGCAGCGTCTGGCAAACAATCACCACCATAGAAGAAAGCGGGGAAGCCCGATTATGGGACACGGATTGAATATTTCAGGGGTGCACCGACAAAATCGACGGCTCATCTTGCGGTTAATCTTACAGAATCCACAAATTTCCCGCATTCAATTGGCGGAGCGGACGCATCTCACGCCCGCCTCGGTATCGAACATTACTCGGGCCCTCATTAACGAACAGTACATTCAAGAAGTGGGAACTCTGGATGAAATCCGATCCATTGGCCGACGGGCCATTGGGTTGAGAATTCGCAATGGCCACTATCGCACCGTAGCAGTCCATATGCAACGCCGACAAATCACGATCGGCCTCGGCGAGTTGGATGGATCCGTGACGCAGACGCAATCTTTGGCCATTCCCGATCATCCGCATCCCGAGCACTTGGCGAAACATATTGGGCGCGAAATCACCAAACTGGTAAGCACCTTAACCGGGAGTCATATAGTGGGCATTGGTGTCGGAACATCGGGGATAGTGGATACCGACACGGGCATGGTAAATGCGGCATTGGCTTATCAATGGCAGAACGTCCCGTGGGCCGCCTTGTTAAGTCAGGAAACGGGCTTGCCCGTCGCCGTGGATAACAACGCACGCGGAATGGCTCTGGGAGAAATGCTCTTTGGGGGGCAGGACGCGTCTGCTTGGTTAGTGTTTTTCTATGTGGGCCAGGGGATCGGTGTCGGCGCGATCACTAATGGTCAAGTATTTCGTGGCCCAAATGGCATTGGCGGAGAACTGGGCCACATGACAATCAATTGGCAGGGCGAGGTCTGTTGGTGTGGCAACGTGGGATGTTTGGAAACCTATCTAAATCAGGCCCACATCGAAGCCTTGCTGAATGTGACGGATGGCGAAAGCCTGGTGACGGCGTTGCAACGGTGGTATCAACGGGGTCCCTATTTTGACCTCATTGATTGGATCACAACCGCTATGGTGGCCATTGTCAATATGTTTAATCCACGCCAGATTGTCCTAGGCGGCTGGCTTGCTGACGTTTGGTCGAGGATTGAGCACGACGTGGTGCATCACCTGAAGCGACGGACCCGGTTTTGGAGTGAACCGGCACCCCAAATTCGCCCAGCAGCTTGGGGAATCGACGTGGGGCTCCGCGGGGCTAATGCCGTCGCCTTAAGTAAATGGGTGTATGACGTGGGCGTCGTCAGCCCGAACGGGAGTATGGGCGACCAGATCGCGCCTCCCGAGGAGACCGTATGATGCGGGTGACAATTGCCGAACCCCGCGATTACGACGCAATATTACGGTTGTGGGCTTCCGCGCTGCCTGTCGATTGGATCGGGAGGGAGCGGTTTTACACTGGCCTCCTCTGCGATCCAGCATTCCGGGACGACTCTCTGTGGGTCGCGAAAACTCGTGGGCGTCACGTGGTTGGATTCGCTCTCATCTCAGCGCCCACAACACAGGGACGGAAAATGGGGGCGATAGCCGTGGAGGCCGCCTATCGAGGACAAGGAATCGGCACCCGCCTATGGCACGCGGTTTGTGCGACCGTGAACCCGGCGGAGTCTTTACGGGTCGACGGCATTTTTCCACATGTGTTTATTCCCGGAGTGGATCGCACGCATTATGCCCCCGCGTGGCAATGGTTTTTACGGCGAGGATGCCAACCGGAACACCCTGTTGTGGCGATGGAACGGCTCTTGGACGATACGCCTATCGAACCGCAAATTACCTTGCCGAAAAAATTGGCGGCAAACGTTTATGTCGGCATTCTCCCACGCTGGCTTCGTCATCGAGCATTGGAAACCGCGCGGTCCTTTGGCTCCGGATGGGAACGCGCCGTGCGGGAAACGTGGCAGCATGCATGCCGGCCCGAACGGGTGTTAGGAATATATACGGCCACCGAGGTGTTAGGAATCAGCGTGGTAGGAGGCTATGGCGAACCTCTGGGGCGATTGGGCCCGATCGGCGTGGTACCCGCGGTACGCGGGCAAGGATGGGGCAAAGCGTTGCTCCAATATACGTTACGCTATATGCGAACGCATGCGGTGTCCCGCGCATATTTTTTGCATTGCGTGGAAGGGAGTCCGGCCTATCATCTCTATCGCCATCAGGGATTCCACGTAATACGAACATTTGTGCCTATGATAAAATATGTCCACAATGACCCAAAATCCGGCAACGCAAGCCCCGGACTTTAGTCCTGGGCATACGCTGCGCTTTTGTTGGGATGGAACTGTCGGAGGTGTCCACTGCATCATGACGGACGGCTATTAAGCCCCCACACGTTCCGAGACATCTGTCAATGCATGCGATACGGTGATGAGGCATCATCTCATATGAGACGGTCATAGGACCCGCAGCACTGCGCCCCGAAAGTCAAATGGGAGACCTTGGCACGCCATAACCCCGGCTCGCTATCTATTCGTGCATAGCGATTGACAATTATCATGGAATTTCGGCACAATCCGACTCATGCAGACTTTCCTTCTCTTTATACTGACTCTAACGAGCGATTGCTCAGATAGGCTGCTCATTGTCAAGCCCCCATCCCGAATGCGTTTAGGATATGGATCGTCCGTTACCAGCACTATACGTGGGGCTGGCCTATCCATCAGCAAATTCGTATTCGCTCGCCCGAGGAGAGAGCTGGATTGGTTGTCATGCTGGCACAATTTGTTATGGACGGGGTATTGATAGCCGGGTTATTAGTTGGGATGTGGGAATGGGGGGATCTACTACTCTTCCATCATAGAATCACCGCCAGTCGTATCCTCGTCGCTATCGGGTTGCCTGTGCTTCTCGTCATTGTGAACCGTTGGGGACCCATTACCATTCCGTTCGGGATTTATGTGGTCGCCCTGGTCGCCCTATGGACAGTGATGCCCCACCCATCCTCCTGGCAAGTAGGGGGCAGTCTTGTCATCGTCGGGGCCGTGTTGGTTCATGACTTGGTAACTACGGGGGGAACCCTCCATAAGGCCATCGATCTGGTTGTTATTTTCATGTTGGTTCTGGGGTTACGTTGGGGCGCTCCACGTTTGACAGGGTTACGGAGACGCATGTTGCTTTATGGATCCGTCATAGGGATCGCTCTTATTTCCATGGTTGCGAATCATGATGCATTCTCCGACCTAGTCATATCCCTTACGGCGGCGGGGGTAACCGTTTCGTATATCATAGGCCGCGCTGACCGAACCCACCGATGGGAACACGACATCTATCGAGCGGAACACGACGCACTAACCGGCACCTTAACGCGTTATGGACTTGAGACATGGCTCAGCCAACTATCGGCCCAGGATCGGGCCATGGGCGTCGTGATCGCCTGCGATCTCGATGATTTCAAATGGTTTAATGACACGTGGGGTCATGAATTAGGGGATCAAGTTCTGCAAGCGTTTGCCGACCGCATTCTCACGGAACTCCGCACACAGGGTGCTGTCGTGCGACCGGGAGGCGATGAGTTTACCGTATGGTTTCCCGGCATTACTCCTGACCAGGCTCCTGCCATCGTGGAGCGCCTTCATCGTGCTGTGACGGAGGACCCCTATACGTTAGCAACCGGTTCCTTCCATTTAGGCGTGTCCATTGGCTGGGCCGTGGGAGAGCTCTCCGACGACACCGTCCGCGTAGCCGACCAAAATTTACTCCAAGCGAAACGGCATGGAAAAAACTGTATTGTCGCGACGTTCGCCACACCGCAGAGCCCTTTGGCGGATGGACAGGCGCCGGCAGCGCACCTGGGTTGGCTTGCCGACGCGGCTCGGGCGTTATGGGCGCAATGGTCCACGGCAGCCGTCTTAACCAATACGGCGGGAGCCATCGTCGCGGTAAATGCGGCCTATGAACAGTTGACGGGACGAACGTGGAATGAACTGGCTGCACAGAAACCCGGAATCAACAGTGCGGGGGAGACGCCTTCTCACGTCTATGATGCGTTATGGCAGACCTTAGAAGACGGCAAAACATGGCAAGGACATTTAAAAAATCGCCGACCAGACGGCACCCCATGGTGGGCCTATGAGACGCTTGTTCCCATTTCCATCGGATCGCAAGTAGTTGGATATTGGGGCATAATTCAAGAATGTCCTACAGAGAGCCCTGTGACCGTCACATCCCCAACATCCTGTGATGCGCCTGAGACCAGCGCAGCAGATGATTTTCTGCGCCATCTAACGTTCAATGCCGTATTTCAACCGGTGGTCGATCTGCAGAGCGAATCGGTGATTGGACAGGAGGCCCTAATTCGTCCCCAATATCACGGACGTCTGCTGTCTCCCCTCACAGTCTTCGCTGATGCGCAAAAGGCGGGAGCCGTAGTTCAGCTGGATCGTGTGTGCCTGCAGGCTATCATCCGGACTATAAATGCACAAGGGCCGTGGCCACGTACCCAGAAACTCTTTGTGAATGTCGTGAGTGCCACGTTAAAGGATCAGCTAACATTCCGCCGTGATTTGCAGCACCTCACTGCGGTGGTGCCACCAAACCAATTGGTCATCGAGGTGGCTGAGCGACACGTCGACGCGGTCGACTGGGAGGCGTTAGCACAACAGTATCCCGATGTGATCTTTGCCCAAGACGATGTGGGAACAGGGGAATCCGATCTAGCACGACTTGTGCGCTGGCGTCCCGCCTGGATCAAAATCGACATCGCGCTTGTCAACCGTATCGTCGACGATAATGGGACCCGGACACTACTGCGGGTGTTAACGGACTGGGCACATGGACTAGGATCGAAAGTTATTGCAGAGGGAGTAGAAACGGAGAGCCAAGTTATGATTCTCCGTGAATGTCAAGTGGATGCCGGCCAAGGCTATTTCTGGGCGCATCCGATGCCGCAGTGGATCACTCAGATGACCCGTTAACGTGACAGCCGTGGGAGGTGGAGTTCTCGGGTTTACTGATAAGGACATTGATACACAGTGCATATCCGTCAATAGGTTATGCCGCTATCATCCAAATCCTGCCACGGAGAATTCAGACGATTCGCAGCAGAGCGATGGGCCGTTAGAAACCCTTCACGGCCCCCACGCTGCAGACTGGGCGGTACGGATTAGCCAATGAGTGCTGCGAGCTATTTCAAAAAATAGGGATGCGCCACATACATTGGCCAAATGGCCTCAATAACGATCATGGAAGACCTTAACCGACACAAGAGCGTTCAAATGCGACATCTCTCAGCAAAATGTGGGAGTAGTTCATATTTACTCCTTTTGGACTGTTGTAGGGTGGACTTTCAGGCCTACCCATCCCGAGGATGACGGTCGATTCTAGAAAGAGACGAAAACTTTTAGAGAAAAGGAAAGGCAGGTGTTTCACAATGTTCAAGGACCCGGTATCCAATAAGGCGTGGGACAATTCGGGGAAGGAAGATTCGGCGCGGAAGAATAGACAAAAACTGGTGGGAGGATTACGCATCGTGTTTGGGCTATTCTGGCTCATGGATGCGCTACTCAAATGGTCGCCAGCGTTCTTTCACGAGTACGTGGGCCTGTTAAAAGCCGCCGCGGCCGGACAGCCCCCGTGGTTACATCCCTGGTTTCATGGCTGGATTGCGCTAGTGTCGCCGCACCCCGATATGTGGGCCTTTCTGACCGCTTTGATAGAAACGGTCACCGCGCTGGGACTGCTATTGGGATTCGCCCAAAAACTGGGGTATCTTATAGGAAGTCTCTTTAGTTTAGCGATATGGAGCACGGCGGAAGGGTTTGGCGGGCCGTATACCCCGGGCGCCACCGATATTGGGACATCGATTATTGACTTTTTAGTCTTTGTCTATTTGGCCGCCATGCAATATATGGAAGGATTGCCAGCATATAGTCTCGATCGATGGATCATTGCCCACTGGACGCCCTGGCGGAAGATTGCGACGTTTGCGACCGATACGACCGTGTCCCCCGCTGGAAAGTCATGACGGTCAGCTGTCCGCACTCCGCATTGTCATCAAATTAGGCGGTTCAGGCAGTCTAGCCGCCATCAACAACTATTCAGCCCAACACACTGGGCACGACGTTGACCGCGAGCGCACTCGCTCGGGGACCGGAGAACGGTAACGTTAGAACTGGTTGGAAGAGTTTGTAGGACCGGTGCATGGTATAATAGCCCAAACTGTACGAGTTGTGGCTTGGGTATGTCTTCTTCTCTCGTCATTGTGGACGAGAGCATGAGATGATGACAAGTCCGATTGTGGTCATGGTGGCCCCGCCGTCGTTTGTGCATGGGATTATGTGTTCTATAGCTCCAGCCACAAAGAATAACAGCACTAGATGACACAATTTTTCGCACCATTCGATAAGGTTACGCGAGAAAGGGTCTGCAACATGAGCTGGTCTTATCGCTCGGCACTGAATATGGTTGCCCGTGCTGTAACGGGAGTCTTATTCATCTGGTGGGCAATTCTCGGATGGCACGATCCGGTCATCTGGACAACGGGTGACATGCCGCATGGCATTTCTCGCCTGACGCAATGGCTCACTATCGGGTTGATGGCGAGCGGCGTAAACCTTTTCAATGTGCCGATTATCCCGTTGCGGGGAAAAACCGTGCAGGTGCGTCTTAATACGGTAGAAGCAACGGTCATGGTCGTGCTCATTCATAATGGCTTGTGGGCGGCACTGACGGTTTCGGGCACTGCTAGTGTCGCCTTGTGGGTTAGCTATGCTCTTGACGGTGTTCTGCGACGATTCCCGGCCATACACCCGTGGCGTGAGCGGTTCTGGCGATCTGTGGGGGATGACCCCAACTTTGTGGTGCCCCGGCGTCTCCGGTTGATGCTCCTTAATGCAGTGCTCGATCTAGCCGGAATCTGTGCGACGCAAGGCCTCATTGAAGGGACTCTCTTTCGAGGGCACATCTGGATAGGCCCAGGCGCGCTGATATTCGCCATCGGCCTTGGTGTCGGGACATTTAATGGATGGGAACTCGCCGCGATAATGCTGGGCACACACTCCCGGGTTCTCGGTCCCCAGCAGCGGAGGTCCTCTGCGCTTCAGCAAATAAGCGTCATTTACTTCTTAGTTGCTGGATACAACTGGTTTTGGGGAGCGATGATGTGGGCTGGTTGGACAGTCTGGGGCTTAGGGGGAATGGCGTTAGTGCATTGGGGCCTGTGGCGGACGCGGCAACGTGTCATAGTCTCGGAATTATTAGCCGAGGAGCAAGCGCAAAGAGATCAACAGTATCGCATGGCCACGACCGATGTACTAACGGGCTTACCCAATCGGCGGGCCACCGAAGACTATGCCCTGCAGTTGGCACGAGCTCAAATTCCGACAGCGGTCGTGGTGGTGGATATTGACTGGTTTAAACGGATCAATGACACCTGGGGCCATGATACGGGTGACTTCGTCTTGACACAGGTGGCGAAGTTATTGCAATATGAGCATCGCCATCCGGGGCCATGGGCCGATTTTGTGGGACGTTGGGGCGGCGAAGAATTTTTGTTGTTGTGGCCGCAATGTCCTTCGACGCGCGCCCAAGACAAATGTGAAACCTTATGCTCTCGCATCGCCCAAACACCCATCGTCTGGACATCTGAAAGCGGCGTGTCGATTCCTATTCATCTTACGGTATCGGTGGGGCTGGCTCTGTGGTCACCGCACCCAGAGCCGGATCACACACCGCTGGAGGCGTTTCGATGGGCTGACCGGGCTTTATATGAGGTCAAACGGCATGGTCGAAACAACTGGCAAGGGGTGACTAGTTATCCGCCCGCGTCGCCGACGGTTCATTGGATGCGGTCGTGGGCGCATGCTTCAGGCGAATATCGTGAGAACGGGGGAGAACAACATGAACAATAACCTCGACAGGAGACGCACTAGGGTCTCTTCGCAAAGCCGGACGCCCTGGCAGACTAATGATCCTCCACAACAGACCGCGGAGGATCCGGACGACACAACGTGGCACTACTGGATAGCCCGTGCGCAAGCGGGCGATGAGTCGGTGTGGGAGCAGATTTTTGCGGCGACCGATGCGTTAGTCCGCCGCATGCTCCGGGCCTATTATTGGCCAGGGATCGACAGCGATGGGGACGATGGGGAACAAATTGCACGAACCGGCGTATGGCAAGCCGTGATGCAGTATCAGCCCACCCGTCAGGTCCCGGTGCGGGCCTGGCTGCGGTGGGTCATTCGTCGACGGCTCGTAAGCGTCAAATAATCCCCACCTTGCGGTGGGGATTCTCGTGTGTTCTGAATTCTTAAGGGGTTGCCGGATTGGCAGGAGTTCTGACGTGGGCCGGGAGCGTCGGCGACCAGGGCAGGCAGTCGGCCCAGCTGGCGGCGTTCGAGAGGTCGCGTTGCGGCAATTGTTCGAAGAGATATTGGAGATAAGCACGCGGTTCCAAGCCGTTTTCTTTGGCGGTTTGAATGAGACTCAAGGTGATCGCGCTGGCTTGCGCTCCGCGCGGCGTGTTGGCAAAGAGCCAGTTTTTGCGGCCCGTCACAAAGGGTTTGATGGCCCGTTCACTGCGGTTGTTGTCTACCTCGAGTCGTCCATCCTCGAGAAATCGCGTCAGCGGTTTCCATTGATTCAGGCAATAGGTCACCGCCTTGCCCAAGGGACTGTGGGGCAGGGTGTGCCGTTTTTGCCGACGTAACCATTGCGCAAAGCGAGCCAAAACCGGGCGACTCCGCGCGTGCCGCGCGGTGTGCCGATCCGCCGCGGAGACATCCCGCAGATCCCGTTCGATGCGGAAGATCGCGTTGCAGAATTCGAGTCCGTCCCGAATGGCGCTCGGGCCGTCGCGGGCCGCCGGCGGCAACGTTTGCAGGGCCTCAACAAAATACCGTCGTGCATGCGCCCAACAGCCGATCAGCGTGGCATCTGGGACCTCGCGATAGCCGACATAGCCGTCACATTGCAAGTAACCCCGAAATCCCGTCAGAAATTGTCGCGCATAGGCTCCCTGCCGTCCCGGCTGATACTCATAGAGCACAATCGGGGGACCCTCTCGTCCCGTTCGATAGAGCCACATATAGGATTTTTGCTCGGCCCGGCGGCCCGTTTCATGGAGTACGGTCAGCGTCGTTTCATCCGCTTGCACGATATCCTGCTGAACCAAGGAGTGCTTCAACGTCCGATAGACGGGTTTGAGCCACGTGTGCGCGGCATAAATAACCCAGTTGGCTAAGGTCTGACGGGACAACGGCACGCCAAGGCGTGCCCACTCCTGTTCCTGCCGATACAGAGGCAGATGTTCGGTAAATTTTTGGTGGAGGGTAAAAGCCAAAAGGGACGGGGACGCCAGACTTCCGGGATAGACCGGGCGGGGCATCGGAGCCGTTTTGATAGGCGTGGTGAGCGCGTCGCGCTCACACTGCCGACACGCGTAAACCTCTTGGACATGTTCGATGACTTTGACTTGCGCGGGAATGACTTGTAACTCTCGACGGATTTCCTGGCTCATCGCATGCAGGGGGCCGTGACAGGTGTCACAGACCCGGTCACCCTCCGGAAGAACGTAGGTAATGCGCTCCACGGGCAGATGAGCTAAGGCCAATTCGCGCTGTCCCGCCGTCTTTTTCTTGCGCGTATACGTGATGGTTTCTTGGGCAGCATCCATCGGCGATCCCGCCAGCGTTTCCGCTTCGTTAAAAAGGTGCAGTTGGTGGGCATCAGACCGTTCTTGGGAGGCCCCGAATTGACGATGTTTGGCTAAGCGAAACTGTTCTTCATACCATTGCACGCGCTGCTGCAGTTCGGCTATTTGGTGTTCTAGACGGGCGACTTCGGCGGCCCATTGTTCGACGGTACGTTCGGATGACATCATAAAGTATCATTCGCCACCCGAAGGCCCAATTCCTTGTCCCACCGAAATTTTTCTCGATCAGAGGACATGCCGATGACGCAAGGCTTGATACGCTGCGGGTTGTTCCAGGGATAGTCCATCCAGAAGCCACTGCAATTGGCGCAGCGTAATGGCCTGGGGCGAGGTCGTGGCCGTCATCGGCCACGCTAAGTGGCCGCGTTCCAACCGGAAGTAATGGAGCCAAAAGCCATGATCGGCCCATTCCAAAATTTTCAGTTTGTTGCGCTCCCGATTGCAAAAGACAAAGAGCGCCGCACTACAGGGATCCAAGTGGAAGGTACTGTGGACCAAGGCAGCCAAACTGTCAATGGATTTCCGCAAATCGGTCGCCCCCACCGCTAAATACACGGGACGGCTCGTCCCGCCGATAATCATGACGACAGAGCCCGGACAACCGCTTGAAACAAGGGCGGATCGAAATCGGGACCGACCCGAATTTCTGCCGGACCGATGCGGACGATCAATGTGGCCCCCGGGTTCGTCGCCGTTGGCGACGGCCACGCCACCCAAGCGGGTGGTGCGGCATGCTGAGTCGCTGCCCGGAATTTGCGGAGCCAATACGCTAATTGATGAACGGTCACTCCATGGGCTGCGGCCCATTGCGGCCGCGTTTGACCACTCGCCTGAAAGTCCGCTACCCGTTCTGCCCAAACTTCCTGTAACGCTTCGTGTTCCTCGTGTGTCATGACCCATCACCTCATCCTATTTTGGGGGAATTATGGATCAATGTCCCCAAAATCAGAAGGTGGGGATTATTTGACGCTTACGACGGCTCGCCGATGCGGTGCGCCAGGCCACCCGGCACAAACAGGTGTTTTACCGCCACGCCTTGCGGTTGGATAGTTCGTGGGGGACAAGAACGGACGAACGGACGCCAAATCATCAAACGTGACCGGGCACGAGCGATTGCCCGCGGACGCCCTGGCTGATCCCCTGCAATGGGTAGAGCGCATCGAGCAACGCAACCACTTGTACGCAGGTATGGAGGCATTAACCACGTGGGAATGGCAGGTGCTTTGGGATGTGGCCGACGGGTTATCTTATGGCGAGATTGCCCGGATTCGCGGACGGCACCCGAAGGCTGTAGACAACGCCTTACAACGCGCCCGGCGTAAACTCCGGCAGTATTGGGCGACCGAAAAGGAGTAAGCATCCCCACCAACGCCCCCCTCCCAGAGAGGCACCACATGACATAGGCCATGCGATCGGACTCGCTGACGATCACGGCCCCCTACCACGAATACGGACATTGACAGACTGGGCGCGTGGTCTGGGGATCTACGGTATGGCGACCGAAGGGGACACGGAGAGTCATAGCATGACTCTCCGTCAAGAAGGCGGGGCCGGCCAAGGCTACTTGTGGGTGCATACAGCCCCACAATGGATGACTCAGATGCCACGGACCCCGCCACTATGCCCTGTGTTGTGCTAATGATAATTGATGAATTTTTTCCCTCACCCCATCCCCAATGAGTCGTTGGATTTCTCGCTGGACATCGCGCGGTTTCTTATCAGGCAATTGATGTACGGTTTGCCACCAAATCCGGCGCAATTCGGTGCCAAAGTTCATTTTCGCAATGCCATGCGTGCGCAGCGTGTCATACATATCTTGGGAGACGCCACTGGCGCCATGAAGAACGAGCGGGACAGGACAGACCGCATGAATGGCGGCGAGCCGGGCGACATCAATGTGGGAGCCAGCCACGTGCGTGGCATGATGATTCCCAATGGCGACAGCGAGCGCATCGACATCGGTCGCTTCCACAAAAGCCACGGCCTCTTCGGGAGAGGTCAAGTGGGCCCATTCGGGAGGTTCCCCCGGTTTGGATACATGGCCAATTTCGGCTTCCACGAGAACGCCGCGGGCATGGGCCCATTGGACCACTTGTTGGGTTTGGCGCACATTCTCCGCAAACGGT
This sequence comes from Sulfobacillus thermosulfidooxidans DSM 9293, assembly GCF_900176145.1. Classification (NCBI taxonomy): domain Bacteria; kingdom Bacillati; phylum Bacillota; class Clostridia; order Eubacteriales; family Clostridiales Family XVII. Incertae Sedis; genus Sulfobacillus; species Sulfobacillus thermosulfidooxidans. The sequence goes on from NZ_FWWY01000002.1 coordinate 222,796, forward strand.
AAAGCAGATCCGTCATACATTACGGAGGTAAATCCCCACGCCAAGGCTTGTTGAACATCCTCCAAGGCCGTCGCATGATCCAAATGCCAAGAAATCGGCGATGGTAAGGGATCCAGTACGGTCGACATCAGCGTGGTAAGGACATCATATCCCCAAATCGATAGGGTCTCGGGGGTGAGTTGGATAAACATCGGAACCGGTTCTGCGTGAAGAGCTTGGGCAATCCCTAATAACATTTCCGGATTGTCGGCGTTGATGCCTAAGAGAACCCGCTGCGTGCGGGCAAAGTCGGCGAGAATATCGCGTAATGCGTGACGAGCCATCATGGAAGCCTCCTTGTGAATCAACGTGTGCATCGAAGTCGGACGGTATGCCACAACGGGGTTGGCGGAAGACGTGACCCATGTCATGCCCGCCACTGGATGACGGACCTGATGCGTCCCCACAGATCACCGCGGTGATGACGGCATGGCTGCGCGGCGCCATGGTCCCCCTGAAGTCACGTGTGGGATTGTCGCCATTGGGATTCGAGGTGTACCAAGACATCCCTATCAATGTCGGCGATGCCTGCGGTGACGACACTGGCGGATGCCGCCATCACGGCGTAACCGAGCGCGTCAGCCCAGGATTGCTGCTGCGATAAGGCGTGCACCAACGCGCCAACCAAGACATCGCCCGCTCCGACCGGATTTTGCACCGGGACAGCGGGGGCCCGAATGGTTTGAGGAGTGTCCGATTCCGCGGGATACCACAGAACGCCATCCGCTCCTTGCGTGATCACGCGGTGTTGCGGCCGGGGACTTAACGCACCCATCGGCAGTTGATCATATTCTTGGCGGTTGGGACAGATGGCGCTCACCCCGGCTTCCCACGCCGCGATTAAAGGGTCGCCAGCCAGGTCGGCGATAATTCCTTGGCAGTGGGGGCGAAGCGTGTTGACCCATAGGGTGATGTCATCGGCAGACAATCCCGGGGGCAGGCTGCCCGATATCGTCACCCAGTCGTGCGGTTGCAGATGGTCACGCACCTGGCATAACAGGGAATGACTGGTCTCGGGAGAGACCCAGGGACCGTGTCCCCGAATCTCTGTCACGTGCTGAGAGTCCAAGAGGCTGAGGCAAAGCCGCGAGGACTCTGTTGTCGTAGCTACGAGATACGGGATCTGTTGCGCTGTTAACGCTTGCAGAATCCAGTCCCCGACGGCTCCCCCATAAAATCCCACGGCAGTGACATCCCCTCCGAGTTGCTGAATGGCGCGGGCGACGTTATTGCCTTTGCCCCCCGCATAGCCTGTCCAGGACACCTGGTTATACGTGTGGCCGCTATATAGGGTCGTGGGCAATGTCATAACCACATCCCACGAGGGATTAAAGGTGACGGCATAGATCATGTGTGGTCCTCCAACGCGACGGTTTGCCAAATGCCGACCGTCTGCGCTGCATTCATCGTGGGATGAGGCATGACAGGCCACTCTTTAAGCAGTGACGCCGCTTGACACCCAGTGGCCACATAATCAATGTCGTTCCATGCCAGCATGCGGTAGAGGGCATTGCGTTGCATTTTACTATGGTCGGCAATAATGAGAACATGATCGGCGGCCCGGCGAAACCCTTGGCCTAACACCGCTTCATCACTAGCCGTCGTGGTGATGCCAACGCGGGGATGCACACCATTGGCGCCGAGAATGGCCCAGTCGAGATGGAGGCCTGTGAGCCCTTGGAGGGCCATCGATCCCGTGGTTTCATAGTTGTAGGGACGTAAGTCTCCGCCAATGACCACGACCGGGATCTCAGCTTGGGTCAACTGGTAGGCAATGTTAATGGCATTGGTGACGACAGTGAGGGCTTTGGGATTCTTGGCCAGCTGGGTCGCCACACGGGTCGTCGTGGTGCCCCCGTTCAGGCCAATCACGGCGCCCTCGGGAAGCCACTCGACGACAAGGGCGGCCAGATCGTCTTTCTCTTCCGGAAATAAGGCGGTTTTATCATGAAACCATTGTTCCGTATCCTGAATGTCCAGACCGACGGCGCCATGATACCGGCGAATCTGAGGTTCGCGCATCATCAGTTCGTGAATATCCCGGCGAATGGTGGCGAGCGAACAAGAAAACGTGTCGGCCAATTCTTGCACCGTAATCGTTCCCGCTTGCTTGAGCCGTGATAAGATGGCGAGCTGGCGTTCCCGGGCGTTTCGCGGGGCATCACTCGGGGAAGTCATCATGGTCTAATTCCACCACCTGGGTAATATTGGCCGGATGATCCGGATCCTTATTTACGAGCAGCGTCCAATGCCACGCTAAATATTGTAACGGAATTACGGCGAAGGGACCGAAGGCCCTATCGGGACCCGAAGCCGGGAGCTGGATCGTCGGATAGCGTCCCGGCGAATCATGCCACTGGGGTTGCGCAATAACAAGCACCCGACCTTGTCGATGCATTAAATCACGCACGACCGTGATTTCCTGCGATCGATGGCGTGTTTGGCCTAAGACGACGATGAGATCGTCGGGCGTGAGGCTGCCCCATGGCCCATGGCGAAACTCCATCGGCGCATAGGCCATGGCACACTGATTCGACATTTCTTGGGCTTTTAAGGCTCCTTCTTGCGCAATGCCGTATCGAACGCCACTGCCTAGCACGTAGAGACGGCGGGGAGGACGTCCATCCAATAAGGGCGGGATGACCGCGGCGGCTTGCTGGACCATATCGTTGGCACCAGCAATGAACGTCTCAGGTAAGAGCGCGGAGGTAGCCGTTAACTGCAAAACCTGTTGAAGGAGAAAAAGCATGCTGCTAAAGGATTGCACCATCACGATGGTCGCGTCTTCTCCCTGTGGGGACAAAAGGAGATGATCCGCGTGCGTAGCCAAGGGACTGTCGGCGTGACACGTGACGGCGATAACGGGCCATGCAACTTCCCGCGCGGCCTGCATCGCCCAGAGAGCCTCTGACGTGGTCCCGGACCGCGAAATGATGATCAGACACCCTGTACCGCGTAAAGCGATTTCCGGTTCTAAGATCAGATCCGTGGAGGCGACGGCGCGCGCCTCTATCCCGAGGGAAAGCGCATAGTGCGCAGCGGTTTGAGCGAGATAATAGGACGATCCACTGCCGCTGAACACATAGGGGCCAGAACACGGCAAGGGCTGTGCCCACGGTAATGCGGCCTGCCAGGCCGCAGCTTGATGTTGGATCAGGTGATACACCTGTGTACCGCGCATAATAAACGGTTCTCCTTTTTTGGCGATCGAAAACGATCACAAAATGTCATATTTCACAAATATTTTTTAGAAACATGATTCTATTATGCACAAAATTACACGCGTGTGCTAGGATAAACGCATAAACTCGTTGTAAAAATCCTTGTAGGGATCATTATAGTAAATTGTCGCGCTTGTTTGTCTATTTTGATGATAGAAAGGAGATTTTTCACAATGGCACGAACTGGCCAGGAGAACCCCCGTTTCATTCGCGCTCTCGGGCTGTTTTCAGCAACGGCGGTCAATATGTCACAAATGGTGGGAATTGGGCCTTTTATTACCATTCCGCTTATCTTATCGGCCATGGGGGGGCCCCAAGCAATACTGGGATGGATTGTGGGAGCGCTGTTGGCAATGGCCGATGGCCTCGTGTGGAGCGAATTAGGGGCGGCCATGCCCGGCACTGGTGGATCCTATGTGTATTTGCGGGAAGCCTATCAGTATTATAGTGGGAAATTGATCCCGTTCCTTTTTGTATGGTCGACATTGCTGGCAACACCCTTGATTATGTCGACGGGAATGATCGGCATGGCAAATTATCTCGGGTACTTTTGGCATGGAATGACGCCCTTGGATACGAAATTAGTGGCTGCAGGGATCACGATTATTACCGTGGCGTTATTATATCGACGGATTGATTCCATTGCTCGCATTACACAGGTGCTCTGGGGTGGTATGATTCTGACCGTCTTGATAGTGATTGTGGCGGCGGCCACGCATTTTCATCCTCGGTTAGCATTTTCATATCCGCCGGGCGCGTTTGCTTTGACACCGAAATTCTTCGCAGGCCTAGGCGCGGGCCTATTGATTGCCATTTATGATTATTTAGGATATTATACGACGGCTTACCTAGGGGATGAAGTGAAAAATCCCGGCAAAGTGATTCCGGGGTCGATTCTTTTAGCAATTCTTGCCGTGGCAGTGATCGATTTGTCCATGAATATCGGCATCATTGGGGTAGTCCCCTGGCAAGAAGCCGCGAAATCGACTACGATTGGGACGTTGTTTATGGAAAAAGCCTGGGGCCCCACCGGTGCGACCATTCTCGCACTACTTATCTTGTGGACGGCTTTTGCGTCGGTGTACACGGGACTTTTGGGCGGATCCCGTCTACCCTATAACGCGGCCCGTGACAAACTCTTTTTTAAGAGTTTTGGGATACTGCATCCGCGATTAAAATTTCCGTATATTTCCTTATTAGTTATGGGAGGATTTACGGCGATTTTCAGCTTTTTTAGTCTATCTGCCATCATTAATGCCTTGATGGCCATTTCGATTGTGGTGCAATTTATTGGCCAAGTAATTGCCCTCACCCTACTCCGGATCAAACAACCGGAGCTACATCGCCCGTTTCGTCAATGGTTGTATCACGTATTTCGCACCCTTTGGTACGTGGTTTGGGCATTTTTTTTATTCCCGTTTCGGAGGGTTGGGGGGCTCCGTATACACGGTCTCGGGTAACGCTAAGGCCTCCAAAATGGCCAAAAATGTCGCCTGAAAGCGTTGCGGTACGGCGACTTGCCGCGCCCCTGACGGCAACGGAATCACCTGGACGGAATGGAGGTGTCGGATGATTTCGTGGCCCGTCGGGTGCGTGAGCACCCGCCGCGCCGGCGAGGGAATGGACACGGCACTGCGGCGCGCGCGCCGCTCCATCACACTATATAACAAGCACGCCATCAGGAGCACATAGCCTAACGCTTCCACCCGTTCGGGCTTTTTCACAAACAAGGCATCCACAAACAACGGATCTTTCAAAAAGTGGAAATGGCGTTCACAGTGCACTTGCCCTTTATATTCCTGCAAGAGGGCACGCGCGTCCCAGTCGCGGCGATCTAACGGGGTGATCAACACGAAGGTGGCCTGGCGTTCCCATTCGCGTTGCCGTTGGGCGGCGTTCACCGCGCCGATGGTGGCCGTGACGCGCCACCCGATTTTGGTCTGGGGTTCCTCCGTTTTCGGCGGTCGGCCCCGGCGGCTACGGGGGAGGCGCTGCACTTCTTCATGGAGGGTCGTCTCCACCGCAAACCACGCAGTTTCGCGGCGGGCTTGCCACTGGCGGGCCGCCTGAGCGGCGTCCTCGCGACAGTCATAGAGCGTCTGGGACAGGACGTGGGCGGCGTCGGCCAAGGCTTTGCGGGCGTTGGCGATTTGCTGATCCAGGGTTTTTTCTTTGTGGGTCTCCAGCCGGGAAGATCGGTAGACGACCAGCCGATAGGGCACGTCATCGATCATAGCCTGTTGCTCGGAGGCCCAATACTCCGCCGCGTCGCGGCGGGCGGCGACCGACCCGAGGAAGGTCCAGGCATCTTGAGCCCACGCCGTCTCTTTCGCGGTCTGCGCCACGGCAAATGTCGAAGGACACCGCGAGATGAAGCGGAGGTTGGCCTGACGCAGGCCGGCGAGATTGGGCCTATTAAGCCCCCAAATGCTTCTAGACATCTCCTACGCAAAGCGATACGATCCCATACAGTTATCGCTGCGGAAAATTCTGACATCATTTTCATCATGAAAGGATGTGAACCCCATGGGAGAGTCGAAAACAATCACCCCAGAATTGAAAGCCCAGTGCATCCAAGAAGCGCTGGACATCCGGAATGCGGCGGCTGTCGCCCGCCGGCATGGGTTATCGGTTCGTCTCGTACAAAAATGGGTGCAAACGGCCACGAAACACGGGACACCCGAAGAAGCGCGTGCCTTAAAGAAAGCTTTACAGCAAGCCACTACGGAAAATCACCAGTTGAAACAATTATTAGGGGAGAAAGATTTAGAGATTGCGATATTGCATGATCTCCTAAAAAAAGCCCCCCGGGCCTCTCTGACCGATGTGAAGTAGCCCATCGGTGGATCCAGCAGGGATACCCGCCTACCCGCGTTTGTCAGTTGGCGGGAGTGGCCCGGGCCACGTATTACGCATGGCGCGCTCGAAGACAGCGTCCGGCGTCCTGGACGCCGAAACGCGGGGGAGGTCGACCCCGGCGGGGCTATGTGTGGACGGCAAACGACACCAAAGTGGCGGAAGGGCAGGTCCTGGAATGGCTCAGCGAGTTTATCATCGCGGGAGACGGTCAGGCTTATGGATATCGGAAGTTGACGACATGGCTCCGACGAGAACACGGATTGATCATCAACAAAAAGACGGTCTATCGTCTCTTGCGATCCGCCGATCTCTTACAAGGACAACCCTTGCGGCCCTCCGGAAACCGACCGCCCCGTGTTCTGGCCGCCAATCGGATGGTGACGGGCCCCAATCAACTCTGGGAAATGGATTTGAAATACGGATACATTGCGGGAGAAGATCGGTTTTTTTATCTCTGCAGTGTCATCGATGTCTTTGATCGATGCATTCTGGCGTATCATCTCGGATCTCACTGTACCGCTGTTCAAGCCTTAGGCGCCTTGGAAGGCGCCGTGCGAGCTCGCCAAGCCGACTGGGGTAACCACGTTCCGGTGATTCGCACCGACAACGGGCCCCAATTTGTGGCTCAGCGGTGGGCCATAGGGTGTCAGGTCTTAGGGATAACTCATGAACGCATTCCGGTGGCGACTCCTAACAAGAATGCCCACATCGAATCCTGGCACAGTCTGCTCGAAGGAGAATGTTGGCGGAATCAGGTCTTTCAGACTTTGGCAGAGGCGTATACAGTGACTGCCGAGTGGATCCGTTTTTACAATGAACGCCGCATGCATGGGAGTTTGCACGATTGGGCTCCCGCCGTGTACTATGCACAGTGCCAAACGGGCACCGCACCACCAATTCACCCGGTGCGGTGTTAAGGAGCCAGCCCGAGACGGGCTCGTCGCTTCGCTCTTGACCGCGGGTTTTTGCCCGGGGGCCGAGGGGGTCCAGAGCGCTGCGGAGCAGCGGCCTCGCGTACTCTGGACGGCCGGCCCGCCGGGCGGTATCCTCGACGCGGCGAGCGAAGCGGAGGAATGTCCCCTGACTGGATTGGCATTTTTCACCATAACATCGATATCAAGTGAAATATCATGCGAACAGGACCATTGTCTAGATATTGGGGGTTAAACCGGGGCTTCGTGACTAAGGACGAGTCGGCGACATAGATCACATCGTGAAGCTCTTGGGGCGAAAAGGCGGCCACTAACTCCTCAATCATCCGGCGATTGAGGGTTTTGTCCGAGGTATTGCCCGAGGCCACCGACCCAAAGCGCAAGACCCCTTCCCCATTCACAAACACCGTTAAGAGCACTTGTTTGAGATCGGGGCGCCGATCTTTCGAATGGCCGCGCCGGGGCATCGCACGGGGAGGGACGGCGGCATCGTCGACCGCCGTGGGGTCGCAGGGCTCTGTGTCGTCTTCGGCGGACCGATAGGCCCCCTGCAACGATCGGGAGGTACTGTCCCAATGCCCCGAACGCAGTTCAATCGCTTCTCGAGCATAAGCCTGCGCGGCTACCGCCGTAAACACCGCGGCGGGCCCGGCCTGAAACAGTTTATCCAACGCCCGCCCCAGCGCATCATCGGTAAAATCCGCGGCCGTACGGCCGCGCCCGAGCAACAAGGGCACATCCGTTTCTGCGAGACGATCCGGGACGCGATACAGAGGGGATTTGCCCGTCAAAATGTCGAGCACCATCGCCAAAATGCGTTCACCCGGCGATGTCCGACATTGCTGCGCATCCCAAACCAATAAGGTATTTAAGAGATCCACGAATCCGATAGCATCCGCGATCCCGCGAATTACGGGCGCGGCGCCGACAACCCGACTGGGCAACTCGACAAGTTTCATAAAGAGAATATTCGACACGCGACCGCCAAATCCTTTGCGAGAACATTCCGTCTATAATTAATACTAAATGGAAAAATTTAGGTGCGGAAAACCTGTTGTATCCTCTCCCGAGTCTCGTAGCCTTTATCGGATGGATCTATATATTTGTATCGTCGGGATGGCCTGCTATTCGTCTTGCCCTCATATGGACAGTCCTTGGTCTGATTGCATTTATTGTGTGGGCTTACTATGAACGGGTGTGGCCTTTCCACCCGCTGAAGGACGAAGTGAAAGAAATGTATGTGGTCTCCTCATCAGCCGGAGCGGAAGACTGATGGTCGAACGGGGGTTTGTGCTCGGAATGGATTTTGGAGGAACGAAAATGGCGCTAGCGACAGCTGATGACCACGGAATGATTCTGCATAGAGCGGATATTCCTACTTTGTCAGATGCTCATGACGCGATATCGCGCGCGCTTGAGGTGGCGCACGAGCTGATTAACCGTACGGAAACTCAATACCAGTCCCGACTACGGCGTGTCGGTGTTGCCACGATGGGGATTACCCAGGATAGCGGTGTGCTGTTAGCGCCGAATGTGGCGGGGTGGCGTGAATTGCGATTACCCCAGTTGCTGCATACGGCCTTTAATGGCATACCGGTTCTGATTGCAAACGATGTGAAAAGTGCCGCTTTGGCCGAGTTAAAGTGGGGCGCTTTACAAGGCATGGATCCCGCACTGTTTGTTAATCTTGGAACAGGGATTGCTGTGGCGTTGATTGCCTCTGGACGGATTATTCAAGGGGCTCATGGCGCCAGCGGAGAAATCGCCTATAACCCGCTAACCGAACACGATTGTCGCGGAGTACGCGACGATGTGGCGCCCCTCGAGGAGCGAGTGGGAGGTGGGGCGATCCAACGTAGAGCCCGCGATGAGTTGGGATGGGATCTCGATGCCGGGGAGCTCTTGCGTCAAGCCCCGCGTGATCCGGTCATTCGGATGTGGCTTGACCCAATACTGCGCACATTATCGTTCCAATTAACGCATTTAGTGATTGCCCTCGATCCGGCCCGCGTGGTCATTGGTGGGGGATTGGCCAAGGTGCATGAGGTCATCTTTCCGTATTTGAGGCAAAGCTTCGATTCGTTTGTACCGTTTCCTCCTGAAATAGTGATAGCGCATTTTGAACGCGATGCCGGATTGATGGGGGCGATTGCGTTAGCATTAGACGGATCGCAAGCCGTCCATGGGGGATGACTTCTGTGACTGGGCTTCTGGTCTAATGGAACTTATTACCCGACTTTGAACATTGTCTCGTCCAACACAAACGCTGAGAGGCACAGAGAGAAATGAAAGTGATTATTTGCTCAACGCAAGATGAAGCTAGCGAGTGGGCGGCATCCTTGCTGATGCCGCTCTTTAGAACCCCAAAGTCGATCCGGCTCGGTCTCGCCACCGGAGCCACGATGATTCCCGTGTATCGCGCGTTGGTTCGACAACTTGGTGCCATGCAAGGACCGATGATAAGACATGTAAAGACGTTTAACCTAGATGAATATTGGCCGATCGATCCGGATCATCCCGGGAGTTTTGCGACTTTCATGCGTCAGCATGTGTTTTCGCAGATTACCCCCTATTTGGACCAAGTGCATTTTCTGCGAGGCAATGCACGGAATCCCGACGAAGAATGTCAACACTATGAGGCTCTATTGAGCGCCCAACCCTTAGACTGTCAGCTGTTGGGGCTAGGCGTGAACGGACACATTGGATTTAATGAACCTGGGACGTCGTTTACTAGTCGTACGCGCAAAGTCCACCTATCGGACACCACGATCCAACGCAATAGCCGACAATTTCCCGGAATCGTTCCACAGGAAGCACTCACCGTAGGCATCGCCAATATTATGGAAGCTCAACATATCATCCTCGTGGCGTGGGGGCTTGAAAAGCGGGCCGCCTTGACCCGCGCCGTATGCGGTCCTGTCGGGGAAGACTATAGTGGTCCCCAAAAACTAGACAATTTTGGAGGCCGTCAAGTGTTACACTGGACATATGATGGCGAAACAAAAACGGCATTCTGCCACCTTCAAAAGCCAAGTGGTGCTCGAAATGCTCAAGGAAGAAAAAACCGTCAGCCAGATTGCCGCCGAATACGGCATTCATCCCAGTCAACTGCATCGCTGGAAGCGCCAGGCGCTCGAGAACTTTCCGCAGTTATTTACCGAGTCCCAAGCGCTCCAACAACAGGCCCAAGCCCACCAACAACAGCTGACCGAGCTTTATGCGGAAATCGGCAAACTGACCACACAAGTCGAGTGGCTCAAAAAAAAATCTGGCCTCGACCCTGACCCGCGATGAACGGATGACCTTGTTGGATCGGGGAGCGGATACGCTCCCGTTGACGACGCAAGCCGCGTTGTTAAGCCTCAACCGCTCGAGCCTCTATTACCGGCCCGTCGGGCCGGATGCCGAGGAGATCGCTCTGAAGCATCGCATCGATGAAATTTACACCGATCGACCGTTTTACGGGTCCCGGCGGATGACGGCTCAGTTGAACCACGAGGGTTACGCCGTAAACCGCAAACGCGTGCAGCGCTACATGCGGGAGATGGGGATCTGGGGGCTCGCTCCGGGGCCCCAGACCAGCACCCGACATCCCCAGCACCCGGTGTATCCGTATTTATTGAAAGGCGTCACGCCGGCGTACCCCAATCATGTGTGGGGGATTGACGTGACCTATATCCGGATGGTGCATGGTTGGCTATACCTGGTGGCCATTATGGATTGGTATTCACGGTTTGTCGTGGCGTGGGAACTCTCCGAAACCTTGGAACTGCCCTTTGTGCTCACGGCCGCGGAGCGGGCGTTGTCCATCGCCACCCCCACCATTTGGAATCACGACCAAGGGAGTCATTTTACCAGCCCCCAATACACGGCCTTGTTGTTGGCCAAGGAGGTGCAAATCAGCATGGACAGTAAGGGGCGGGCGTTGGACAATGTATTGACGGAACGGCTGTGGCGCAGTGTGAAGTATGAAGAGGTGTATCTACACGATTACCGTTCACCCCGGGAAGCCCGATCGGGCTTGAGCCGATACTTTACGTTCTATAACTATCACCGGCTGCATCAATCCTTGGGCTACACGCCACCCGCGGCCTGGTATTCGCCCCTCCCGTCCCTCGACCGGGAGTGATGTTGCCCGGGATTGAATCCCCCACAGACAGCCCTACGGGCTGGGCCTCCTGTTTGGCGAGGGCCGTTGTCGGCCCGTCGACAAACAGGAGGGTAATGGTTCCGATGAAGACCCAAAGGAAGGAGGCCAGTCTCACACTTTGGGGGTCAAAAATCTGTCTTGACAATGGGGTCCACCTTAGACTGCCCGGCGAGTGTTTTGCAAACCCATCCCCATGTGACGGTCATTACGGATAAAGAGGCTGGAAGCCAACTGCTAACACACTGTGTCAATTCTCAATCGGAGAATGTCCGACACATAGTTGACCTAGCCAGCACGCCGGAAAACCGCTGCCTTTAGGCCGGAGGAATAGATGTTAGGGGGATGGGGTAGGGTGGGGGAATTCCCTGCATGCTCCTGCCACTAAGAGATGATGCACCGGCCAAGAGGTACACCCGGTTATCTTGAGGGAACATGGTCGTCTCCTAAATAGGTTCTTTGTTGTCATGGTACGGAGCTGACTCCCATCTCGTGTCTTCCACTTCCTGGATTACGAACGCTATCATGCAGTCATTGCGTTCCATCCGCAGCCTCGTCGTGCAGCAATTGGGATACGGTGACCAGGTGGTATCCAAGCGACGGTAGAGGCCGTCGTTCATTCCCGCTCCCACAAGGTCAACTCTACGATTTTGTGGGGCGTGATAGCCTGACGAATGAGGGGGACGCCGCCGATGGCCCAACACTTTGCCATCCTCCGAGATAGGCGGATAGTGCGACGCACAGGGATACGATCAAGGATACACTGGTCCTCCTTGTTGTGCCGAATGAGGCGAGCGCAAGGGCTAGCTCTGTAGCGCTCTTTTTGTTAGTATGACAGGCGTAGGGGAATTTTTATCCGTTGCGTTGGTCCCAGCATGTTCTCCTGGTATAATTAATTTCCAACTCATGGCACCGGGCTTGCGAAGTGTGCGTTAGTGGAGATCGCAGAGGGTATGCTGCCAGATGGGAATTCGAACAGAATCGTGTGATGAAGGAAAAGGCGTTTGATGGCTTGAAGAGAGGGCACGGCGAGCTCGTGAAGAACGGCAGGACAATCGACTAATATGGAATTCTCCGGGTTTTGCTGGCGAGTATTGTGACGAATCGTTACCGCCCTCCATTTTGAATGACATTCGGACTTTACATGGCATTCAGGCTTGATGAGAATCGGACGCAGAATGCCAGGGAAAGGGGAATTGTATTGGAATGGTTCGATGATGTTGAACAATACGCAGATTATTTGGCCACTCTCACACCTGATGAACGATATGCTATGCTTTATGGATTTTATCAACTGGAACAAATGGGGGCCATCTGGCTTCCGCGTTTGTTCCGTCTGGTACCTGACGCCACGTTTCAACGCGAAACGCTTAGGCATGCGGCGGATGAGACCCGTCACGAAAAACTTTTTGCGCATCGTTACCCTTGTGGGCGCAACGCCTTCCACTCTGAATACGCCGCCGTTAAGTTTGGGAGGACAATTCGTAGCCCAAGGTCTCGCCGATTGGCCATCCGCCGTCGGGCAATCCCCCGTTCTGTCAGTAATCCCGTTGTTAGTTTATCTCTTGGCAAGTGAAGAACGCGCCGTGGTCTCTTTTTCAGCTCATGCCCAATTTTATGCCCTGGGAGACGAAATCGGCTCGATTCTCAACGACATCGTGTCCGACGAGAAACGACATGTGCGCATGATTCGCCATCGGTTGGACCGCTGGCAACAGGACATTGCGCCAGCACGGCAGATTATCGAGACGGCCGAAGCAAATGTGCAGGCGATACGCACACAATTTTTATCCACGCTCTCACGGTAGTTTTTTCTCCTGAACATGACTTTCTCTCATTATGAAACACAAGGAGAAGCCTATGTATACACTCCGTTACTATTGTTAGGACGATGCTTATTTTGCGCATTGGAAGGAGCAGGATCCCCAGCCTTGGGTGGACCATGTCGCCACCTTAGATTTGCTTCGTAAGATTCATAGCGTACATCACATTGACCATGAGGAATTGATTATTCCCTCCGATTCTAACGGTTGGCCCTCTGAAGCCGAAGAACAACGCATCTATCGAGAGCACATCATGCCTAGAGCTCACATTCTCATTCCTCGTCTAGAAGAGCAATCTCTACGTAAGGCATTTAAGTCAAATTCTGGAAATCTCTATTTGGTAGGTCGTGTTGTTATTCTGGAGGATGGTCTCGTGGGGTGGGCCACGGGAACGTCGAGTAGTTTCCGTCGTTTTGTGCCCCCAACTGGGTTTAGCCGGTCCGATCGACTCTATTTCCTCGAATCCGTTCTGACACGCGGATCCGATCTGTTAAGGGAACTCTGTTTCCCATAGGCCAGCCCGAGCAATGTATGCTCGAACGTTTTCAAAAGTCTGGCCCGTTAAAAGGCAATTTTCGCGCCAATGTCTCGATTTTCGGAAAACAAATTGATTTAGTATGTCAAACACCCCTTGCAACATGGATCATCGAGGGAAAAACCTCACTAACATGGGAAGCTTATGGGCAGGCCTGTGGATATACAAAACTGTTTCGAAAGACACAAATCCCCACGACATTGTACATGGTGCTATCGTGTGTAAGAAATCAGATCCCATCATTGAAGATCTTTGTGCTGAGAGTTCTATCGCAGTGTTTGTCGAATCGGAAGAATCAACAGTCTTTCAACATAGGGGATGGGTGCCGCCTGCCGAATATTAAAGGCGACATCCATTGCCATTTTGTCCGGGGCGACCCCACCATTGCGTTCTACCATGACACCTCTATGAAAAGAAAGGCCGATTCTCTGGCAGCACTGTTCCTTACTATGGTATAGTTCCATGAGCCAAAAAACTCGTGACCATGTAAACATGCGAAACGCGATTCAGCCTTTGGAGGTATGGCAAATTATCGCGAGCTTCTCCCTAGGGTTGAACAACGGCAACCTCCTCCAACGCCTTAGATAATCTTCCAACACTGGATAATGCCAATCTCATGTAAGCACTAATTAACCACAGATTCGATTACGAAGGAGTGGCTAGGGGGCTATTGGCGAACCCTTTGCGAATCAAACTGATGAAAACCAGTTTTCTCGTAAGAATCCCCTGCATTTATACATCGGGAGTGTCAACAATGCGTATAAAAGTGCCTCATCAAGACGCATCAAAAAGGAGTTCGGTTCAAGGCCCGGCCTGCCCGCGCCTGACGCATCGCCATCAGTTCAACCTCGAACGGCTCCTCAGTTACTGGCGACAAGACTGCAATCGGCTGGCCGGTAGAGGTCACAACAATGTCTTCAGCCGCAGAGAGCCATTCGCCAATCCTGCGCGTCTGGGTTCGCAATTCCCGGATCGAAACGAGTCGCATAATAGATCGCTCCTGTGTTACACATTGTGGAGCAAAATCGGCACACGTGCAAGTTCCTGTTAGAGGAACCTGTGATATTGACTGGGTGACTTGCTACGGTTTCATCCCAGCCCCCCTATCGGTCTTTGGGAATAGTTAACATAAGATTTGTTATCGGACTCTCTTTCCTATTGGTTATACAAATAGAACGCGCACTGTACGGAGCGTACTAATCACAACTGATAAGCCTTAGGCTGCGCTATAATGATGCTAGTGTACAACTTTGTACAATTGGAGGGATGGCCATGAGTCGTTACAAAGTCCTGAAGGCATCTGACATTCGTCAATACTGGAGTGAAGTCGTCAACGAAGTGGCTTGTGAAAATACCCGAATCCTCATTGAAAAAAGCGGTGTTCCTGTCGCTAGTGTGGTGAGTCGGCAAGACCTTGAGTGGCTTGAAGAACGCCGATTGGAAATTGGCCGAGTTGCGGGCGACAATGGATGACTGACGTCCCATCGGAAGAATTCAACCGTGCGATGCAATCCCCACTACGTAAGACTCTCCGCATGGTTCCAGAGAATTGATAAGACATAAAGCTGTTCGCGCCTTTATGGAACCCGCAAAATTTTCCGACTCCAATTTTAAGAAGAGATCCGTCCATGCGTTATGCACCCGAATCTGAATGCGTCGTATAGGCGTAGTCTCAAGCAGCCCATACCACGGATTTTGTAGCACGTTAAATGGACGATGTCGCGAGGAATGAAAAGCTGCTCGATCCATAGTTCACCATCCGCTCCTCCATCATTTTGTCAATGACAGCACAACTACTGCCCCAATGATACAGGTTGCTCCGATTACGCCGACCATCCCCATGTGAACATGAAGCCAAACTATCGACACTAATGCAGCGGATAGCGGCTCCGCGCACGAGAGTAAGCTCGCCTGGGCGGGAGAAATCAACCGCAAACTGTCCATGTAGAGATAGAATGCGAAGAAGGTGCCAAAAATCACCACAAACAGTGTGAGTAGGTCGACCTGGAGCGACATTAGACTTTCAAGATGAGCCCAAGGGTGATAATACACCGATGCCCCCATGCCTCCAATCAGCATGCCCCACCCCGTCACAACCGAAGCCCCATAGGTTTTTAACAACTGGCGAGGAAAGAGCGTATAAAAGGCCAGGGCTACAGCCGAACTTACCCCCCAAACGACGCCACTCCGTGACACCGTTAAGGACGTAAAGGTACCGTTCGTCACAAGGAGCGCCGTGCCCAGAATAGCCAATGCAGTCGCCGTCATCTGGGGGGCTGTCGGGATTTTCCAGGAACGCCAGCTCGTGTACACAATCAGCACAACAGGCCCCAGATACTGGAGGAGCGTCGCCGTAGCCGCATTGCCGTGCCGAATGGCCAAAAAGTACGTCAATTGAACCCCTAACATGCCCAACATCCCAAACACAATGAGATCTCTCCGGGCCGACGACTCACGCCAAATTTCCACGACGGGGCGCGCATTCCCCCGAATGAACTCCATCATTAAAAGCAGCCCTCCCGCAAGGATTAATCGTTCTGCCACCAGCGTTCCCGGGCGGACGTGGTATGACGCAAATAGGATTTGGGCCACCGTTCCGGACAAGCCCCAAAAGGATGCGCCGACCAATACCATCAGGCGACCAGTGGTCGCGGAAGGCTGGCGGGACGTTCTCCGGGCAAGTTTTGACACGGATGCCATCGGAGTGGGCAAGGACATATCCTCTCCTCTCTGGGTTAGCCACTCATCTCGGTTTATGATATCATAAAACATGCAGAATACAATATATTGTATTCTGCATTTTGGATAGGATATTTTTTATGCGCCAGCTGCTGTCGATGTACGGCCGCAGATGGTTATGGTATCCTATGTCTGGAATTTTTACGGGTCTACCTTGAGATGAATAACAAACCCAGCGCGTGAGGTGTTAAAAATGCCGATTCCTCGAAATTTAGACCGTCTGCCACGATTGTCGGTGCGGGATAAAGTGCTTGTCCAGCTCCAACAGTGGATTATTGACGGAACCCTCCAACCGGAAGAAAAACTGAACGATGTTGAACTGGCCGACGCACTGCAAGTCAGTCGCACGCCGATTCGTGAAGCTCTACAAATTTTGGAGTTACAAGGATTTGTTGAACTGATTCCAGGGAAAGCGACACGCGTCACGCCTATCGATTCGCACGATGTATTTAAAATTTATCCACCGTTAGCCTTGTTAGAAGCCTTAAATGCGCAGGACGCAACGTCTCGGATTCGACCCGACATAATTGAAGAACTCAAACACGTCAATCGCGGGTTACGACAAGCTCTCGACCAACGGAATTCCTGGCAGGCACTAGAATGGGATCGGCAGTTTCACGCCCTTATTGCGGAGGCCGCCGACAATCCCTATGTCACATCATTTACCACCCTTTTGCACATGCATGCCAGTCGGCTCAAATACCGGTTTTTTCAACACCTGGTGTTGCCCGCGTATACCTCCGTCGATGAACACACGCTGATCATCCAGGCTTTAGAAGACAAGAATGCCGAAATGGCCAGCGCGATTATGAAAAAAAATTGGTTACGCCCCATGGAGGAATTGGCCAAAAGTTTGGTGACCACCTAATTTTCAGTCATTGTCCAGGATTCGTTCCTATTGGAAGCCGGACTAGGTCGTCACCTGATGAAGCTGAGAGCTTGGCAATCCCACTTCAAGAAGTGTTGATTAATCAAGAAATGAGGGAATCGGAATGCACTTTCCCCAGTTAGCTGTATCCCAACACCTCCAAGCATGGCCCCAGCCCCCCTCGCCCGCTATCGGGTGGGGTTTAACCCATCGCCTTAGCCGTCGTCTCTGGAGTGCGACCCATATCGATTGGATCCCTGTGCTATGGTCAGAACGAAGAGCATGGCAGTATTGGGGTCAGTGGGAGTATACGGCCTTATTTTTGGATCGCCGGTTAGACCGCATTTGGACGCAATTTCCTGAGTTGCATGTTATGGGCGGTCCGGGCCATGAACGGGTTTTACACGAAGCCTGGGCCATTGAATACGTGCTGGGGTGCGGTTTTTAAGTTCACAGTCTTTGAAACTGAAGCGGCTCCACTCTCGTTGGATTAGCTGGAGTGCTAGTTCAAGCCAAGACCGTCAACCTCATACCCTTTTAGGAACGTCTCGGATTTCGTCGCCAAGGACAGTTCTTGAATCTCTTCATTCCGATGCAACAAGTTCGGAAATCGGTAACCATGGAGAGCGAAAGCGATAAACAAGGCCTATAGTCCTTCCTTGACACTTCCCACGCTTAAAGACAGGGATTTTAAGAGGTGGTTGGTTATCTGAATACCTTCACCCGTAATACGAATGCAGGTAAAAGATATTCTTTCGGACTAAGATCCCAGCCCCCTTTCTAAAATGCACCAGTGTTCCGACATCGGAACACTGGTGATTCGCACTAAAATCTTCTCGATAAATGTTTTCTGATACCCATTCTAGTAACCCTTACCATAACGAGGCGAATCCAACACAGAGTGTATATTCCTATTAATAATTACACGAAGAACTACATCAATCATATTGTATTTATATTTATGTTTAAGAATGATAAAAAAGTATCATTGAGTACGTGTCTAAAATGTTCCGACGTCGGAACACCTGCATAGTGCTGAAAATAGCGAAAAAGTTGTGACACATTAGATTTTGAATCCCAAAATATATTTTTGGTACATAACATTGAATGAATAACTAAAATATTTTACTTTAAAATGGAAATCATCAATTAAAATAGCGTAAAGTAGCGTGACCAAATTCTTTCAATGGCGAAAAGAAAGCGGACAACCTTGCCTAGCGGAGTGGTAATAGACGTTTTAGGATGCTGATAATACAAGTGGAATTAACCTTCGTTATCGATCAATAGCACGCATATCCAGGGTGTTCCGATATCGGAACACCCTGGATAGCAAGCACAGTCCCATTCCGGAACCCGGAGGTATTAATTTGGCGTAGATTCCTATTTATTTCTTTTTGCATCCTTGCGATTGTTAATTATTTATTGACCCCAATAGTATCAGTATGAAAACATTGCAAGTACTTTCGATACAACCGGGTGTTCCGACGTCGGAACACCCGGTAACACACCGTGCGGAAACAATGATTTGCTAGTATATGAGCCTGGGTCATAACTTCAACGGAATATTGGCAGGGTTCCCCCGCCTAGACCTAACACGGGCAGGCGGCGGGAGGAATGCCGTGCCGCATTACCATCTCGCATACGCCACGCTGTCCACCAGCAAGCGCATGGATCGCGTCAGTAAGCGAACCTTGGATGGGACAAATTGCCCGACGCGATGCCAACGGGCATCGGAGACAGACAGTTTCTTTTGTGTAGGGGTATTGGTATAACCCGAGATATAGCCCCGTACGGTGCACCCAACTTTGGTTGCTTCGACGAGATCGCCTTTCCGCACGCCCCCGCGGGGTGGTTGTCCCACCAAACCGTTCGCTGCGGCCTCCGCGGATCGGATCTTGGTCATGAAGCGCTCGGCGAAAGAGCTGCGGTCGCTGAATCACCGCAAACGCGCGGGAGCCATGCGACAGATGCCCTCCCACCTCTAGCCGTGATCGCCATTTTTGTCGTAAAAGGGCACATAGCGGAGAAAATGGCTGCCAGCCAACATCATCCCATCGATGGCGTGACTGGCCGGAGACCATTCGGCTTTTTGAGGCGTTTTCTGGAGACCTAACACGAACCGAAGATGCGCGGTTTCCCACCCGTGCCGGGGTTCGATGGGCCAACGGAAGCGGACCATTTGCCGCTGTTGGCCCACCATGACCGGACTAAAAGATCGATTGCCTTGAGCTTCTACGCCTTCATACACGACGTGCGTAATCGGGTAAATCTTTGCCAGTTACTCCACGATGCGCCATCCGAGGTCGCGATTGGCCTTGATACTAGAAGGGACTTGGTGACCAGTGCAATGAAAAAAGCGAACGGGACGTTGCGGTGTTCTTGCGGTAACGCCGAAATCGACGGGATTGTTGCCGACTCGTCATCCGTTGCTTGACAATGGGAATTGGCAGCAGCAAGTGCCCCATCCATAGGGTGGCCTATGGGGTTTGCACTCCAACACGGAGTACCGCTTGTCCGGCTCGATTCCAACGGTATGTCCCAAGCGTTCTGCTCCGGAGGGGCGCGAGCGCCCGCACCAGGTGTCATCTGGGGATGATACGATACGGCCTGCGTGTACAAGGTCGATGGGACGTCGCAAGGCAAATACTCCGCAAGGAGGAGGACTATCCTCAATAAGAATTGCTGTCGTTTCTATGCATGGAACTCCCCTGAGTCCCACGACTCCCGCCAAGGCCCGCAAGCTCCTTCGTCGCGGTGAGACCATGCCCAAGCGGGATAAGCTCGGCACATTTTATCTCCAACTTATCCCGCCGGTCGGGACCGTGATTTCCCATGACACGGTCGCCCTGGCGTTCGTCCTGCGCGGCCGCTGCCGGACAACGTCCGGCGGTCTAGTGCAATGCTTGCGCCGGGAAAGTCTCTCCCCAAGCCCCCAGCCAGGACCGTCAGCGCAGGTGGTCATTGACGCGCGTGTTTTTCTATCTATATCATCAATTTATATTGTTTATATTATTTTTAACACAATTAATCATAAATAATATTCCTTCAAATAGCCATTTGTCAAATCCACCTTCTTTTATAGAAATCAGATATGTATATTGTTTTCCAACCACCACAAGTTTGATAATGCTTTTTCAAATTAGGGAATTGACAAAATGCGGATCGCTCTCAACCAAAAGAACCCGTCATTTGTTTCGCCCCAAGTGTTCCGACATCGGAACACTTGGGGCTGTATACGAATTCGCAGCCCGTTATCGAATCTGAAAACTTGAAATATCTTCAACAGGGGTGTTCCGATGTCGGAACACCCTCAAATCTAACCCCGAATAAACCGCATGCACCCACAAGACGTGCAATAGACCGTATAGTCCTATTATGCCGCACAACAAGCAGGAAAACGCAGAACAGATCGCGAATAGAGATAAGAAGCATTCAACAATCGAGGAGGATCCTTATGGCGAATACGACCAAAGATTATTACACCGTCACCGATGTGGCGGAGTTGCTCGCTATCAGTCCTGATACTGTACGCCGCCTGTTAGCCAACGGCCAGATGCCTGGCGTCAAAATTTCTCCGCGTATTTGGCGTATTCCTGTGGCCGCATTTCAGACCTGGTTAACCGATCGAGGCAATCAGGAGGGAAAAGCTCTATGACGTCTGTGCTCCAAGCCATCCCGAATACGATTTCGATGGCTAGCGTCCCGTTACCCGAACATCCCATCGTGTGGAGCGCTTATGCTGTCAAAGGCGGCATTGGTAAAAGTACGTTAACGGCCAATATTGCCTTTACGCTGCGCGTTCTTAACCCCATGTACCGTGTTTGCGTAGTCAACGCCGATAGCACGCGCGTCGTCCAACAATGTTTGGGCATCGGACGAGACCAACAGGAATTAACGCAGGACCTCTATGATGTACTGCAAGGTGCTGTCGATTGGCCATCCGTGCGTGTAGCGTCGCCCTTTGGCGTGGACGTCATCCCGTTAGGTCCTAATCGACACGAAGCTGCACGGGAACTCAATTCGAAAGCCGTTCAGACCTTAGTCCGGAACCTGATGGATCATTATGATGTCGTGTTGATTGACTTACATCCCGGCGCCCAAGCTCTGATTCCCTGGTTAGGCGTGATTCAGAGTGTGCTCCTACCCGTCACCTTGAATGCTAGTGGAGTCGAAGCGGTCCTCGATACCGTGGATGATTTGCAGACTTGGCGACGTCAAGGGTTAAGTATTCCCGATATCGCCGGCGTCGTCATTAACAAATGGGACGGCCGAATGCGTATCGCGAAAAATTGGTTGGATCAATTGGAGCGCGTTCTGCCTCATGAATGGATTTATCCTTGGGCCATTCGCAATACCACGGCCATCGAACATGCCGAGACAGCATGGCAGCCGATTTTACGAGAATCTTCGGCAAGTGCGCAAGAAGTCGGCCGAGCCCTCCAATTGATTACACAAAGGTGGTTGACCTATGCTTTCGCGCGATAATACCGTCAAAATGCTTAGAGAATTTGTCGAGTTAGTTCTGGATGACACCACACGTCGCCAATTAGCACAAACGTGGGCCATCACGGACGCCGATATGGTGACTCCACGACGGTTTGCGACAACAGTGGTCACACACCATCGTGAGCAGTTACTCCAGGCTATTGCCGAAAACGATCGGCTAGATACACAGTGGAAGGCCTATCAAAATGATGGCTTGGCAGGGGTGCAAGCGTTGTGGGAATCGGAACGTCGTATCCGTCGTCAGACCAACAAGACACACATCGCGGCAGCTCGATCCATTGGGGCACCAGCGCCATCCCTGGACCGGGAACCCGCGATCACCCTGCCGAAAAGCACCGTGACAACGCTCGAAGCCGTGGAAGCCGTTGTGCATGCCCCGATTCAAGAATTGCCACTTGATACAATTGTGGTCCGGGATGTCAATGTTCGATTAAACATCGAGGATGATCCGACGTTTGCGGAATTAGTGACCAGTATCGAACAGCATGGACTCCTGCAACCCGTGGTCGTCACCTCTGATGGAAACAACTCCGGGCAATGGCGCCTCTTAGCGGGCGAACGCCGCTATCGCGCGGTGAAGAATTTGGGATGGAGAACGATTTTAGCCCGAATTGTTGATGTCCCGGAAAGTGCATGGAAAATCGTGATGTTAACCGAAAATGTGCAGCGCCAGGATCTGGCCCCATGGGAAGAAGCGTTAGGCTATCAACAACTCCTCGACACAGGCTTATCTTTGCGTCAATTAGCGAAACAACTCCATAAATCACCCGCTTATTTATCGGGCTTACTAAAATTGATTCGCAATCCCCTGATTCGAGAGGCCATGCGAGATCATCGGTTGGACACGCGATCTTTGGCTCTCGAACTGGCGCCGCTTATTGATGTGGAGGGTCACGAAAAAATCCCCAATACCCTGGAACCGGTTTTACAGTTTATCGCGGCTAAACGGCCTACGGTCACACAATTGCGCGAGCATATTACGGAACGTCTCGCCGCTCCCTCGCCCCTGACCAGGGAGGCCTCGCCACCGCAAAAGCCCCGGGCAGCGCGCGGAAGTTTTTTGAAAAAAGAAGTGGCGCGATTAGAAGAAATTCAGAAAACCCGAATTACCCGGCTGTCCCCGGAGGAATTGGCGGTCTTGGCTGATTTATATGATCGCACCGCCCGAGCTCTCCGAGAACGGCTGGAGGGTCCACCCCTCCCAACAAACGAGTCTCCCTCGGACTAGTCTTTTGGAACATCACCCCTGGGGAGTGTTCCGATATCGGAACACTCCCCCCTCTATGATGTGCGATCGCCAATTACCGATGGTTTCCTAAGCGCCCAACCGTTGTCGCAACCATTTACAGATCTGCGGAGACTTTCTATCGCCATATCGTGCGTTTTGTCCTCCTCATCAGCTAACGAGCGAGGCGATATGCTAAGGCTTCCCGACAATGTAGTAGGTCAGCAACAAAACACGAAAGGTTTCTCGCGATCCAACGTCAGGCATTGATGTCATTTAATCCGTTTCGGCGGGTAATCACTCGTTGCGTTCCGATATCGGAACATCGCCCAAGAATCAACACAATACTTTGCCCGGTCAGACGGCTCGTGCTAAGCGCCACATCGTTCAACAGGTTCGAGTGCTGCAAGGTCCGGACGTTCCTGGGCCGCTTTCAGAATAAATGCTCGCCACGTAGGGCTTCCTTCTCGAAAGGTGTGTGCGAATAACGATCCCAAAGCCTTCCGAGCTAGCTCGGCGGCATACTCCTGTAAAGCAGACAACTGCGATAGACACGGCGCTAACACCTTCCATTGAGCGGTAGCTTCAGCCTGAGCGGCCCGCACGCGTTCTTCATCCGCCATCTCACGAAGTTTTTGGTCATGTAGTTGCGCCATACGTTCAGCATAATCTATGCGTCGCTGCCGGACTTCATGCACCCATCGTGGAGCTGACCATTCGTCGCGTAACGCGCGATTCATCCAACCTCCCGGAAACCGAATAGCCTTAGAGGGGGCTGAGACCATCCAAATTGCCACTTGGGCAACGCGCGCGAGATCATAGTGGCGTAGCCAGTGATGGACGCGTTTGGGCGAGATGTGGTGTTTTTCAAGTAGAGCGATTAAAAACAACTGAACGTCGTGTTTCGAGGAAAATTTCCACATAGGTGCTCCGGGTAGCGGTTGATCACTCTTACTGAAAGTCTGTTTTTCCTGGATCGGCTCCCTTTGATGCGATTCAACCGGTGTCGTATCAAGGGATTGCGGCGACTCCCCCCGTGGACAATCTGTCCGGTTCCCTTCGGACATTTCGGGCCATATAAAGACCGTGTCCGGCGTGGGAACGGGTTCCGATGTGGATGTCGATGGAGCCGTGTCCTGAATCCGTTCTACGGTGGTGATGGTCGGTTGAGGGACGGTCATTAAAGGCTGCCACGTTAGCACATAGCGATTGGATGTGGTACCGCCATTGGCACGCTTTCTGGGAATAATCCGTAATAACCCTAATGTTTCTAATCGTTGAAGAGATCGACGGACCGTTCGCGTACTCATATGGGTTTCGCGCGCTAAGGTTTTTTCGGAGAAAATTAAACCTAAGGGAAGTCGTGGTGTTTGGGTTTTCGCCCGCCACAGAAACAGATATAACTGCCGCGTATTGGGGGGGAGACCCCGGTCGACCAGATCCGCCTCAATGCGCTTAAGAGTGGGAGGAACTTTGGGGAATAATTGGGAGGATATCGGGGTATTCTGTATCATGAGTGGTTTTGCCGCAATTAGCCATGATTGTCTTGACAGGATTATGATCCTCTTATACAATCATGAGAGTAAAGCGATGCCCGGTACTAGAAGGGGTTCTGGTAAAACTTTCCTTCTAGCACAGAGGGACAGCGCCTATGGGTTAAACGGCAAATGAACCTCCTTTACACGTTTTTGGGATAACACACGACTGTTGGTTGCAGTTGTGTGTTTTGTTTTACGCGCCTTTTGCGCATAAAAAACAACCTTGACACACTCCCTCAAGGTTTGAACGATAGGACGCATTACGATATAATTACAGCGTCGTCGTTCACCGCTGTCAGGAGTGGTGAACGGGCCTGAGGGGACTGCGCGGGAACGCGGTCCTTTTTTCTTTCCTCATACCCGAGGTGTAGCGTGAATGATCCATCGAATCTTCGCCACCCTCTGCGCCCTATGATACAGGTTTTTGGACAGATTTCCAATAATCGGCACGATTTTTGGAAAATGTGTTGTTGGGGATCTGTGATATCACCCTCTTCCCCAGTCCGCCCCTTGTCGATGAACGTCTTTTCGTGAGAGACTAATACCAGTAGCCTGTTAAATGGAGTGTGATACCTTGAGTTTCCCTATTGAGGTGGATCAATCCTTTCGGGAAGCGGTATGGCAGGCGGAGACGGGCCGGTGTGAAGCGTGTGGACGAGCAATGGACCGTCGAATAGCACGCGTCATTCCCCGGAATTCGGGAGATGATCCCGATCCGAGGACATGGGTGCTACTGTGCCCCCTGTGTCTCCATCATCAAAGGGCACCATTTCACGACGCGGTGATTGATCCAGACACCCTGCGGCAAGTGGCCGAGGGTCGGCAGTCGTCTCCTGAAGAGGCGGCCAACTGGCTCCGCGATCAACTCGACCATTCAGCAGTTCTTCTCACCGTGTTTCGTGACCGGTTAGACTGCTGGCTGCCCGGCGTCGGTCGATTTCATGTCCGGGTCCGGACCCATGGATTCCCGGAAATTCGGCTGAAAACGCTCCAGGCCGATACGACCTGGCAAGTGGTGGAATCGCCGCCAATTTCCCGTCGAGGGTTCCCACGAGTTCCCCGAGTGCGGGATAAACAGTGGGGCCGCTCATCACCCCACAATATTCCTGAAAAGATTCGGCCAAAGGAGGTCATCACAATGCCGCCCATTGGGATTCGCGCGCTGAAAATGGCGTTCACGATCTCGCCCGATCAGTGGCCGATGGATATGCCATTGTCGGGCGACCAGGTTATCGTGCCGGTCACGACACCGGAAGGCTTAATGGTCCACGTGCCGCTCAAAACCAAAAGTGTGAGGAAAGCCCAGAAGACCGTTGCGGCGATTCGGGCGGACGGGGACGACGCGATATTGCTCATTCAAGGGCGCTTACTTCCCGGAATGCGCCTGGCGGAGGCTGGTGTAACCGTTCAACGGAAAGTGCGAAATGCT